>DASTDQ010000274.1:0-8316 GCA_035710305.1 Vicinamibacterales bacterium
ACCGCCGCGATTCACGATCGCGAGCGGATGCTTCGTCGAGAGACCAACCGAACCGTCAGCGTGACCCTTGACGAAACCCGATCGCTCGATGAGCCAGGCAGCCGGTATCTTCACGCGATCCCCTCCGGCAGCAAAGCCCGGAACGCGCTCGCCAGACACGGACGCGATCCGCTCGCGATCGGCGGCCGCCACGATCGGGTTCATGAAGAACGATCCCACGCTGCGCGTGTCCGGGTCGTGCGCGTCGAGCACCATACCCTTTCGACGCCGTACCGCCAGAATCGCCTCGCGAACGTCCGGCAAGCCAGGTGTGTCGATCCGCCGGTTCTCCAATTCGGTTACCAGGTCCGGATAGGCCACCGTCGGCCTTCCGGGCCGCACGCGAAACACCACCTGACAGACGACGAAGCGAGCGGCGTCGGTCCCCTTGAAGCGGCTCATGCGATACGAAAAAGCGCAGTCCGCCGTCGCAATCTCGCCGAACTCGCCCCTGACGCGGTCGAACACGACGACGCGATCGATACAGCTCGCAACCTCCTGCCCGTATGCGCCGACATTCTGTATCGGCGTGCCTCCGACCGTCCCCGGTATCCCCGAAAGACATTCCACGCCGCCCAGGCCCTGCTCGACCAGGATCCTGACCAGGGGGTCCCACGGCTCACCGGCCCCGGCGGTCACGATCGTGTCGCCGGAGTCGGCCGCCATCGACACTCCCATGACTCCCACGTGCAACACGAGCCCGGCGAACCCCTCGTCGGCGACCACTATGTTGCTGCCTCCGCCGAGCACGAACATCGGGACGTTCTGCTCGGCGCACCACTGATGCGCCGACCGGATCTCGGCCGGTCGTTCGGCCGTGTAGAACCAGCGAGCGGGTCCGCCGACGCCCATGGTGCTGAAGGCATGAAGCCGCACGCCCTCGCGCGGGCTCAGCGCGGTCCTACCGGGAGGCACCGAACATGGCCTCCTGAGCCGCCAGCGCGTCGATCGCCTCTGCTCGTGAACAGCGCACGAACTCGACCCAGTCTCCCGGAGCCAGCTGCCCTGCCTTTGCCAGGTCCGCGGTCACGACGACCGCGATCTGCGGATACCCGCCCGTGGTCTGTCGATCGGCCATCAGCAGGATCGGCTCGCCCGAGGCGGGCACCTGGATGCCGCCGGCAAATGCCGCATCCGAGATCATCTCCATGTTTTCGATCCTCGGCAGCCTGGCACCCGACAAACGGTACCCCATGCGATCCGAGTTCGGTGTGACGACGAAGCGAGATTCTTCCAGCAGAGCCAGCGCAGACTCGGGGAAGAACTCCTGCTGGGGCCCAGGCAGGACTCGGAGCTTCGCACCGCCGGTGATCGAGATACCAGGCGACCGAACCGCCCGGGCCTGAAGCCCGCCCGGGGGACCAAGCGTGAGTCGATCGCCGGCCGCGAGCGCTCGCCCGCGGTAACCGCCCAGGCCCGCGCGCACGTGCGTGGCACGGCTCCCGAGCACTGGAGTCACATCGACGCCGCCGTCGAAGGCTACATAGGCCCTCGTCCCGGAACGGCGTTCACCAAATCGAAGCACCCCGCCGGCACGGCACTCTGCCGCGGCGCCCAATGGCAATCGAGCCCCGTCGACGGCCGCCTGCAGATCGGCGCCGGCCACCGCGACCTTCGCGTCGTGCTCGAATCGCAGCTCGGGACCTGACAGCGTCACCTCGATTGTCGCGGCTTCGGGTGCGTTTCCGAGAACGGCGTTTGCAACGCGATGCGATACGTAGTCGAGCGCGCCGCTCACAGGAACACCATACGCCTGGTGTCCCCATCGACCTCCGTCCTGGACAGTCGTGAAGAGACCTGGCCGCAGAACTGTCACTGACCGGGACGCGGCATTCACGGTGGCGGATGTCGCGGCCGGAACCACGTCGTCGATCGGGACCTCAGTCGTCGAGGACCGGAGGAAGCGTACTGCATCGCCCGGCTGGAAGAGCGCGGGCGGAACCCTGGAGGGATCGAACAGGCGCACACCGGTGCGTCCGATGATGTTCCAGCCGCCGGGCGACTCCATCGGGTAGATGCCGGTCTGCCGACCGGCGATTCCAATCGAACCCGCCGGTACGCGGACACGCGGCACGGCACGGCGAGGTGCGGCGATGCGCTCGTCAACCGAGGCCAGATACGGGAATCCGGGAAGGAATCCGAGCATGAACACTCGGTAGGTCGCGCTCGCGTGAAGCTGCGCGACCACGTCCGGTGCGAGCCCTGCCCAGCCGGCGACCTCACCCAGATCCGGCCCGGCATCGCCCCCGTAGACGACGGGCACCTCGATCGAGCGCGTCTGCGCCCGCCGTGGCCGGGCATCGAGAGCGCGCTCGACTGCGGCCCGCACCGCGTCGACGCCGATCACCAGCGGATCGAAGTGGAGCGCCACGGAGCGATACGTCGGCACGACGTCGCGCACGCCGGCCAGCCGCTCACTTTGGAGGGCCGCAGCGATGGCAATCACGCGCGCGTTGATCTCGGGGTCGATGACCGCATCCAGTTCGACGAGCAAGGCCGAATCGCCTGCCTCGCGGATCCGCGCCCCGGTCACGCGCCGAGCGCCCGGAGCAGCTTGCGGTGGATCCCCCCGAAGCCGCCATTGGACATCAGCACGACGACGTCGCCGGACCGGTGTTCGTCGACAATCGCACGGACGATGTCATCGTTGTCACCGGCGCCGCGGGCGTGCCGTCCGCGGGCGCGCAACTGCTCCACCAGTTGCCCGGTGTCGAGCCGCTCGGCCTCCGGCAGGGTCGATCGAAACACCGGCGCGAGGATCACCTCGTCTGCCGCGCCGAAGGCACGCGCGAAGTCGTCCTGAAACACGCGCCGGCACGACGAGGCCGATCGCGGTTCGAACACGGCCCACACCCGGCGATCCGGATACCCGGCGCGCAGCGCCGACAAGGTCTCGTGCACCGCGGTCGGGTGATGCGCGAAATCATCCAGGACGGTCACACCGTCCGCCACTCCGACGACCTCGAGCCTGCGCTTGATTCCCTTGAACGTCCGCAGGCCCTCGGCCAGCTCCGAGGGTCCAAGTCCCGTGTAGGACCCCACGGCCATGGCGGCCAGCGCGTTCCGCACGTTGTACACGCCGAGGAGCGGCGACTCGAAGCGGCCGTAGGGCTCCCCTTTTCGTCGCACCACGAAGTGCGTCCTTCCATCGCGATGTTCGATCGCGTCGGCCTGCCACGTGGCCTCGCCGGCGAGCCCGAAGGTCTCGACCGGGCTCACCGCGGCCTTTGCAAGCGCGACAGCATGTGGACTGTCGGCCCCGAGGACGAGCAGGCCGCTACGGGGGACGAGCGTCACGAGACGGCGGAACGCCAGGAGCACCTCGTCGAGGTCGGCGTAGATGTCCGCATGGTCGAACTCGACGTTGCCGATGACGGCGACATCGGGCAGGTACTTGAGGAACTTCGCCGTCTTGTCGAAGAACGCGCTGTCGTACTCGTCGCCCTCGAGGACGAAATCGCGCCCCGCCCCCACGCGATAGCTCGAGCCCTCGTTCCCGAAGTTCAGCGCGATCCCGCCCACGAGCATCGACGGGTCGCGGCCGCCGCTCGTCAGCAGCCAACTCGTCAACGCCGTGGTCGTCGTCTTTCCGTGCGTGCCGCTCAGCACGATCGAGCGCGATCCCCACAGGAAGAACTCGCGGATGGCCTCGGGCAGGGAGCAGTACCGGATCTTCCGATCGAGCACCTCCTCCAGCTCCGGGTTGCCCCTGGAGATGGCATTGCCCACGACGACCAGATCGATGTCCCCCGTGATATGGTCCGCCGCGTATCCCGAGAGTGCATGAATATCCTGGCCGATCAGGAAGTCGCTCATCGGAGGGTAGACGTTTTGATCCGATCCCCGTACGTCGTGCCCCCGGCTCTTGAGCAAGGCCGCAAGGGTGGCCATGGCCGTGCCACAGATGCCGATCAGGTAGATGCGTTTGCGGTCACTCAACGGGTGCGTCCTCGACAACGATGGCCGGCCGTGGCCTGGTGGAGACGCGCACGGCGACGCCGAGCGGCAGCGTCCAGGTGGGGCCCGTCGTGTGGCCGGAGGGGAAACCGAGAATCACCGGACCGTCGCACGCGTTCGTGATCCTCGAAATGACTTCCGTGATGGAGGCGGCGCCGCCGGGTTCTTCGCATCCGCGCATCTCGCCGAACACCAGCGCGCGTGCGCGCGCCAGCACGCCGCTCAGGAGAAGCTGCGTCAGCAGGCGATCGATGCGGTACGGCCGCTCGTTGACATCCTCCAGGAACAGCACGCACCCCTCGGGCGGGTCGAAGGCGAACGGCGTCCCGAGCGACGCCGCGAGCTGCGTGATCGTGCCGCCGAACAGCGGGCCGCTGGCCTCCCCGTCGCGCAGCACCGTCACACCCTCCGGCGTCAGCGACAGGCCGCTCCCGCCGGTCGTCAGCTCGACGAACGAGCGCCGGTCGTACATCCCGCGCGCCAGTCTGCCCTCGAGCATCGGCCCGTGCAACGCCGTCATGCCACACTGGCACGTCAGCCAGGAGAGCAACGAGGTGTTGTCGCTGTAGCCGATGAACAGCTTTGGCCGCTCGGCGATGCGCGCGCGATCGAGCAGGGGCAGGAGGTGCACGCTGCCGAAACCGCCGCGAACGGCCACGAGCGCGGCGACGTCAGGATCGGTCCAGTGCTTCATGAAAGAAGCCGCACGAGCCTCGGCGGTTCCCGCCAGGTACCCAGCGGCTCTGGCGAACACGGAATCGTCGAACACCGGCACGAATCCGAGGCGCTCGATCTCCTGGACGCCGCGGTCGAACTCGTCACGCGCAAACGCGCTCGCCGGGGCCACGATGGCCATCCGGTCGCCGGGCCTGAGTGCTCGTGGCTTGCGCACGCGCGTCAGAGATACCGCGCCATCTCGTCCACGATGCGCTGGTGCGCGTCGCAGCCAAGTACCTGACGAAGCTTCGCCGTGTGCCGCGGGCTGACGGGTGCGCCGAGAAACCGCTCCTTGGCCCTCCGAAGCCGTGCCAGTGCATCTTCGAGACGTTTGTAGGAGATACGGCCCTCCTCCACGGCGTGCACGAGCGCTTCGAGCGCCGCCGCCTGCAGGTCCACGTTGCCGCTGCACACGAGCAGGCCATCGCAGCCGGCGGCCACGGCACGCACGGCGGCCTCCGGCACGGAATAGCTGTTGGCAACCGCTTTCATCTCGAGGTCGTCGCTCAGGATCACGCCGCCGAACTTCAGCTCGTCACGCAGCAGCGTCCCGACGATCGCCGGCGACAGCGTCGCGGGGTTCTCCTCGTCCAACGACGGGACGAGCACGTGCGCCGTCATGATGAACGCCACACCCGCGCGAATCGCCTCTCGAAACGGGACGCACTCCACGCGCCGAATCCGATCCGGCGGGTGCTCGACGACAGGCAGCGCCAGATGAGAATCGACAGACGTGTCGCCGTGACCAGGAAAGTGCTTCCCGCAGGCCGCCACGCCGTTCTCCTGCAGGCCGTTGATGATCGCGGCGCCGAGGCGGGCCACGCTTTCGGCGTCCTCGGCCAGCGCCCGGTCGCCGATCACGGGGTTCTTCGGGTTCGTGTGGATATCGAGGACCGGCGCGTAGTCGAGCGTGATGCCCACGGCTCTCAGCTCGGCGGCGAGCGCCGCCGCAAAGCGGCCGGCAAGCTCCGGACTGCCGCTCCTTCCCAGGACCGCCATCGGCGGCCATTCGGTAAAGGGCGCCTTCAGCCTGGCGACTCGCCCGCCTTCCTGGTCCACGCTCACCCAGAGCGGCAGTTCCGATGCAAGCTCCTGAGTATCGAGCGACAGCTCGGCCACCTGCTCCGGCGCCTCGATGTTGCGGGCGAAGAGGATCAGGCCGCCGAGGGAAAACTCGCGCGCGAGCGACCGAGTCTCGGGAGTGATCGTGGGGCCGGGAAGACTGCCGATGAGCAGCTGCCCAATGTCGCGACGGATCGCGCTCGGCACGACGAACATTATAGAACCGTATGTTCACGCTTCTCAGTCTTAGAGACGACGGACGCTAACCACAGAGACGCGGAGGACACAGAGCTCTGTGTTCTCTGTGCCTCTGCGGTTAACGTCCGTGAAATTCTATAATCCAGCCGTGACCATCCGGACTTCCGCGCCAACGCGCATCGATCTGGCCGGGGGAACGATCGACATCTGGCCGCTCTACCTCTTTCACCCGGGCGCGCAAACGCTCAATGCCGCCATCAGCCTTCGCGCGACGGCGATCATCGAGCCGCGCGACGACGCGCGCCTCTCGATCCGGTCTGTCGATACGGGCGTGACTGTCGAGGCCGACGACTGGCGGAGCCTTCGCGCCTCCCGGGACCTCCGGCTGCTCTCTCTGCTGGTCCACTTCTTCGAGGCGCGAGGCATCACGCTCACGACGTCCTCCGAATCGCCGGCCGGCGCCGGCCTCGCCGGATCGTCCGCGCTGAACGTGGCCGTCTGCGCCGCGCTGTCGGAATGGAAGCGGGCGCACTACGAGCCGGAGGCGCTCCTTCAGATTGCGATGAACGTCGAGGCACAGGCCATCGACGTTCCCACCGGGCTGCAGGACTATCGTCCCGCGCTCTACGGCGGCATCGCGGCCGTCGAACTGGACGTGGACGCGGTTCGCCGCGTGCCCCTCGACGTGGACCTCGCCGAGCTTCAGCGGCGGATCGTCCTCTGCTACACGGGAGAGCCGCGCAACTCCGGCACCAACAACTGGGAGATCACGAAGAAGCACATCGATGGCGACCGCCACGTCTTCGACTGCTTCGAGCGGATCCGCGACACGGCGGCCGCAATGCGGGTGTCGCTCGAGGCCGCAGACTGGGACGGCGTGGGCCGCGCGATCGAGCAGGAATGGGACAACCGCAAGCGGCTGGCTCCCGGCGTGACGACGCCCGTCATCGACGGGCTGATCGCGAAGGCCCGAGCGGCAGGAGCCACCGCCGCAAAAGTGTGCGGCGCCGGGGGCGGCGGGTGCCTTTTCTGTTACGGCCCCCCGGCCGCGCGGAGCGCCATCCAGGACGCGCTCGCCGCCGGCGGCGCCCGCGTGCTCGACTACTCGTTCGAGCGTCACGGACTGACGCGTGGATAATCGGCCGGTCGCCCAGGTGCTCACCGAGATCGCCGACCTGCTGGAGATCAAGGGCGAGAACGCATTCAAGATTCGCGCGTACCGATCGGCCGCGGAGACCGTCGCCACCTGGCCCGACGCGGTCGCCAGACTCGACGAGAGGCATCTGCGGGAGTTGCCGGGGATCGGCAAGGACCTGGCCGCGCGGATTCGCGAGCTCGTTTCGACCGGCTCGTGCCAGTACCACCAGCAGCTGCTCGGTGAATTCCCCTCGACCATCCTCGATCTGCTGCGCCTGCAGGGTGTCGGACCGAGGACCGTCGCCCTGCTTCACTCCGCCCTTGGCATCAAGAGCGTGGACCAGCTTGCCGCGGCCGCGAAAGCCGGGCGCCTCCGCGGATTGAAAGGTATCGGCCCGAAGAAGGAAGCGCAGATGCTCTCGTCCATCGAGGAGCGTGCCAAGGACGCGGGGCGCCATCTGCTGACCGATACGGCCGCCACCGCTGCAGCCCTCGTCGAGTACCTTCACGGGCGCGCGCCGGATGTCGAGCTCGTCCCCGTCGGTAGCCTTCGCCGCGGCATGGACACCTGCGGCGACATCGACATCCTCGCCGTCCCTGGCCCGAGTCGCGTCGAGGGCGGCGGCGAGGTGACGCTGATGGACGCATTGACGACCTATCCTCTCGTCGAACGAGTGCTCGGCCAGGGCGATACCAAGACGAGCGTGCGGCTCCGGGGCGGCTATCAGGCCGACCTCCGTCTCGTTCCCCATGAGAGCCGGGGCGCCGCGATGCAGTACTTCACTGGCTCGAAAGCGCACAACATCGCCGTACGGGATCTCGCGGTTCAGCTCGGTTACAAGCTGAACGAATACGGACTCTTCCGGATCGACAACGAGAGCCGCGTTGCCGGAGACACGGAGGAAGGGATCTACCAGGCCCTCGGCCTGGCGTGGATCGCACCCGAGCTCCGGGAGAATCGCGGCGAGATCGACGCCGCACGGACCGGGTCGTTGCCGTGGCTGGTTTCGGCCTCCGACCTTCGCGGCGACCTCCACATGCACACCACCGCCACCGACGGGCGCGACGATCTGCTCACGATGGCGGAGGCCGCCCACCGGATGGGGCACCGCTACATCGCCATCACCGACCACAGCAAAGCGCTCGCGATGGCCAATGGCCTCGACGAGCGCCGGGCGCTCGAGCACGCCGCCCGCATCCGGGCGC
>DASTDQ010000275.1:0-10078 GCA_035710305.1 Vicinamibacterales bacterium
TGCGCCCCCCGCGTCACAAGAAGGCCAGCCACGTTCGCGCAGGCGATCAGCAGGACCAGCACCGCGGCGGCCAGCAGGAGCAGGAACGACGTTCTGGTGTTGCGAGCCAGATCCTGCTGAAGAGGAACGGCGAAGGCCGACGAATCGATGTTCTCCGGATAGGTCCGGGCCAGTGACTGGGAGACCGCCGCGAGCTCCGCGTTCGCCTGTTCCACAGAGACGTTCGGTTTCAGACGACCAACGACGGACAGGAAGAAGCTGCCACGCTGCTGCGCACCAGCGCCCGCGCGATAGTCAACGGGGGTCCAGACCTGGACGCCCTCTCGGGGAAACTGGAAGCCACGAGGCATGACGCCGACCACCAGGTGTGGCTGGCCATCCAGGAGAATCGTCTGCCCGACAATGCCGCGATTGGCGCCGAACCGGCGCTGCCATAACCCATGGCTCAGGATCGCCACGGCGGTCTGTCCCGGGGATCCCTCAGGCGGTACGAACCAGCGGCCGACGATTGGATCGACACCCAGCGTCTGGAACAGATTCGGCGTCACCTGGACAGCGGCCACTCGTTCCGGGGTACCAGCCCCTGTCAGATTGACGAACCCGTTGAGGTACGCAGCCAGGTTTTCGAACGCCCGCACCTGCTGCTGCCAGTCGACGTAGTTCAACGGCGCCACTTCGACTCGCGGCTCGTTGAAACGCGGGCGCACTTCCCACACCATCGTCAATCGGTCCGGCTCATGGAAGGGGAGTGGCTTCAGGAGGACGCTGTCGATGAGGCTGACAATAGCCGTCGTCGCGCCCATGCCCACGCCGAACGTCAGCACGGCGATCGCCGCGAAGCCAGGCCGGCGGATCAACGTCCGTACACCGAACCGCACGTCCTGACGAAGCGCGTCGAGCCATGCGCCAACTCGTACATCAGCGACGCGATCCTTGACCACTTGGACACGTCCGATTTCCAGCCGGGCTGCACGGCGGGCATCGTCACGAGACATGCCCTGCTCGACCTTCTCCTCAACGAGCAGATCGGCATACCCCTCGATCTCGTCGTCGAGCTCACGCTCGACACGATCCCGCCGGAGGAGGTTGCGCACGAAGTGGCGGAGAGCGGCTCCGAGGCCTTCGAAGAACGGCATTACGCGCCCTCCGCCGGCTGCAGGGCGCGAGCGATGGCAACGGAGATCCGCCCCCAGTTCGCCGTCTCCGCTTTGAGCTGACGGCGCCCGGCGGCCGTCAGCTGGTAGTACTTCGCCTTGCGGTTGCTGGCCGAGACGCCCCATTCGGATGAGAGCCAGCCCCGCTGCTCGAGGCGGTGCAACGCCGGAAAGAGCGACCCTGGATTCACCTGAAACGCGCTCTGGGTGAGCTGTTCCACGCGGCGCGCCACGCCGAGCCCGTGGGTGGGCTCGAGCGACAGCGCCCGGAGGATCAGCAGATCCAGGGTGCCCCGCAGGAGATCGGTTCTTGGCAACGAAACCTCCTTGCCATCGACGTATCGAAACTCGATAGGAATACGCCGAGACGTATCGAAAGTCAATAGGAGAGACCGGCTAGAATTTCCTGGGCCTGGAAACCGACGTGGCAGTTCAATCCCCGCGGCAGCGAGTCGTGATGACATGGGCCATCGTCACCGCGGTGGCCGCGCTCGGCGCCGGAGCATGCGGGGGCTCGTCGCCGACCGGACCCTCGACGCCCTCGACGAGCGCTCTGAGCGTTCAAGGGAACCCGGAGTCGCCGCAAGGAGCAACCTGGACGTATCGCGAGACGATGGGCGGCGTCACCTACGACCTTCAGGGGATCCTGCTGAAGCCTGCCGGGTCAGGGCCGTTTCCGGCGGTCATCATCAGCCACGGCGTGGGCGGCAATGTCGAGAGCTATTCCCGCGGCGTGGCGCAGGACATGATGCCGTGGGGCCTCGTGGCGATCGCGACCAACTATACGCACGCCGGGGGAGTGCCGATCGGCGCGCCGGGAACGGCGAGCGCGCAGGGCTCCAGCGAGGCGAACGTGCTTCGGGCGCACGCCGTGTTCGGCATTCTTCGCCTCCTGGGTTACGTCGACATGAGCCGGGTTGCGGCGCACGGGAACAGCGCGGGCGCTTTCGTCACGTCAGCGCTGCTCAACGCCTATCCCGGCGATTTTCGTGTTGCCTCGCACACAGCGGGCGGCGTCCTCCCGTCGGGCGTCTCCGGCGGGGCTCCGAATGAGAACGAGGTGCGAGCGATCAGGACACCGTACCAGCTGCACCACGGAGACGCCGATCCGGTGGTGCCGCTCGCAGCCGATCAGCGTCTGGCGGACGTGCTCCGGACCGGCGGCGTCTCACACGAGCTGCACATCTACGCCGGCGTCGGACATGCCATCCCACGCGACGCGCTCCTGCTGGGACGCATACGAGCGTGGTACGCGGCTCACGGCCTGTTCTGATTTGCACGCTTTTTCACTCACGGCGTCGGACCTGACGGCTAGCCAGATGGCGCTCAGGAGCCAATAAATTGCCTGCTGGATTCTCGCCTTAGTGCAAATGCCCGGTCTTTGTGCGTGCATGGACCTTGCACGGTGTGGCCATCGCGGTCCATTCCCGCGGACCAGGGGGAGACGATGAGCGGCAGAGCGAGAGCGACGGTCCTTGCGGCGTTCCTGTTGGTCGTGGCCGGGCTGCCGGCGCGGTCAGAGGCCTCACTGATCGGGGCTGGACCGAACAATCTCACCGTCATCGAAACGATCACTCAGCAAGGGCTCGACTGGCTCTACACCTACAACATCACGAGCGCCGACCCTTCCAACGTCTGGCATTTCCTGCTGTACACGAGCTTTGCGACGACCAACGGAACGAGCACCTTTCCCAACGTGTCGCCGAGCGGGATGAGCGTCGTGGGTCTGTGGCCCTACGACCCGAGGAATGTCAACCCGTTTCTTACCCACGTCACCAACACCTGGTACGCGCCGTTTGGCGGACCGAACGGTCTCGGGACCGGTGGCACGGCAACGTTCAGCTTTGTGTCGAGCGTCTTCGACGCGAGCGCGAAGCTGTTTGCCTACGAGACGGCGGCCTCCGGCTTCGCCGCCACGACGGGCAGGGTGGCAGCAATCGGGAGGACTCAATCCGTGCCGGAGCCCTCCTCGGCCTTGCTGCTGATTGGTGGTCTCGCGTGTTTGGCCGCCCTTCGCAGAAGGACGACGCAGACGCGCTAGGACCGAGCGGCCTGAATTCTTCCTGAGGGCCGGCCTTCCTCGAGGAACCGCCGGCCCTTGATCCGTACGGCCGGTTCAACTGCCACTCCAATCTATGATCGAGGTCGGCGCGGAAGGCCGAAAGGAGCACGCATGGCCCTGTACGCATTCGACGGCACCTGGAACGAGGACGACGCTGATGTGCCGGACAAAGCCACCAACGTGGTGCGCCTCAGGGACGCCTACGACGGGCCCGTCGAGTACAGAGAGGGCGTTGGCACGCGCTTCGGTGCTCTCGGACACGTCATCGGCGGCCTGTTCGGCGCCGGAGGCCGGTCCCGCATCGAGGAGATGTACGACGCGGCCAAAGCGAACTGGGCACGCGGCGATCGCGTCATCGACATCATCGGTTTCAGCCGAGGGGCCGCACTCGCCCTGCACTTTGCCAACATCCTCGGAGAAAAAGGGCTCCGTCTTCCAGACGGGCGCGTCGAGAAGCCGCCTATCCGCTTTCTCGGCGTGTGGGACATCGTCGGGGCGTTCGGCCTGCCGCTCGACTTCATCATCAACTTCCAGGACATCAACCTCGGATGGACGATCGACCGGGTTCCCGCGACGGTCCAGAAGTGCGCGCACGGGATGGCGCTCGACGAGCGGCGCGAGGCGTTCGACGTCACGCACCTGCGGAAAGCGCCCTCGGTCGAGGAGGTCTGGTTCCGCGGCGTTCACGCCGACGTTGGCGGCGGCAACGGCAACGTCACGCGCAACAACATCAGTTTTCACTGGATGCTCCAGCAGGCCCGCTCGGCCGGCCTTCCCCTGTCGCCGGCGTTCGTGGAGCTCATCGGCGCGGACGTCGACCCGTTGGCGAGCGTCTCCAGGAACTTCGATCCGATGCGGGACCCGAGGCGCACGACCAAGCCGGAAGACATGTTTCACCCGAGCGCGGTCGGCCGGTCGCTGGCTGTCGGCGAGACGTCCGCGTTTCCCGTGCGCGCCGCCGACCAGTACAACTGGTCGGGCGTCAGGCTGCAAAAAGGCGCGTCGTATCGGATCGACGTCGCCCCGGACCAGCGGTGGATCGACGGCGGCATCAACTGCGACGCCGACGGCTGGACCACCGAGTCGCTTCCCTGGTTCAAGGAGGCGGTCGTCAGGCACTTCGAGAAGGAGCGCCGCCTCCCCGGCGCCAACTGGTTTGCGCTCGTCGCGGCCGTAGACGACGAAGACACGCATCTCTTCAAGATCGGCAACGGGGGACAGTTCACTTCGCCGAGGGACGGCGACCTCTACGCGTTTGCCAACGACATGAAGGGCCGATACGGCAACAACAGCGGGCAGATCAAGGCGACGGTGAGAAGGCTGTCGTAGGTCTTGCCTACTGCTGGGTAAGTGTAAACGTCACTGTCACGGTCATCACGACCGGAATCGGTTCCCCGTTCAGGAACGTCGGCGTGAACCGCCATTGACGAACGGCTTCAATCGCGGCGTCGTCGAGCAACTGCACCGACCGCAGGACCCTCACGTCTTCCACATGTCCTGTTGCGGAGATCACCGCCTCGAGGATCACCGTCCCCTGGACCTTGGCGGCGCGCGCGATCGCCGGATACACGGGCGAGACGTGTACTGTTTTGGCCGGCGGTCGAATGACGCCGCCGACGTGGCGCGGCGGCTCGTTACGAGCCGGTGGCGGCGGCACAGGATCGCCGCCGTCCACATTACCGCCCGGCCACACGAGCGGGAACGGCGAGGTGTCGCCGCCGATCGACAGGTCCGGCGGCGGGTCGGAAATGCCCGTGGGCGCGACGATCGGAGCCGCCGCGACGGGCGCCTCAACTTCAGAGCGCGGCTCGACGGCTCTCGCTCGTTCTTTCGGCACGTCGGGATCCGCAACCGTGACCGGCCGTGGCACCACCAGCGTGCTCGAGCGATGTGGCTCCGGCAGTTCCGTCGTCGCAAAGAGCGGCGCGATCACGACGGCCGCGACGGCCATCGCATGGACGAGAATCGAAAGGACCAGTGTGTAGACGCGCATTGTGCCTCCCTCGGTTGACGGCCCGCGCGAGCGCGGGAAACTCGACCAGGAGAGGCCTTGCCGGCGTAGCCTCGTTGCGGAGTTGGACACCGGGGGGGAGGGATCGTTCCAAGAGTGCGAAGGTGCGAGGGTGCGAAGGTGCGCTCTGCTACGTCGTCTTTGACATCAGCGTGCCGCGCAGCGCGCGCGCGAACCGCCTGCGCCCGCGCCGATCCGTCGTATAGGCGAGGATCTCTTCGAGCTCCAGCAGGCGCGCGACCTGGTCATCGTACGGCCCTTCGAGCGATCCGGCGACGACTTGTGCCGCTCTCTCGCGCTGACAGATGAACACGCATCTGGTCCGCGATCGCTTTGTGAGCTCTTCGATTTCCCAGACCAGGTTCTCTGTTGGGTCCGACACGTCGATCAGCGCCACCGAGGATACCGACGCAAAGCGGCTCACCGTCTGACGCCATACGCTCGAGGCAACGCGCAGCACCACCAGCTGCGGACCGAACAGTCTGCGCCCCTTCTCGGTGACCGCGGATGCGGCGAGCGCGAGGTCTCCTTCGTCGCGGATCTCGCGTGTCTTCCCTTGCTCGGCCTCGAAAACAGCCGCGGCCGGGAACGACGCGAGGAAGAGGAACACGGCGCCGATCGCCCAGGCAACAGGAGCCGCCATCAGCGCCGTCCCCAGGCCGATGACGATTCCCGCGAGGACCACGGCGAGCAGCGCAAAAACTCCGGGAAGAGTGGGGCCGATCGAATCGATCGGCAGCTTCCCTTCGAACGTCGTGGTGATGATCGTGAGATACGGATCGAGCACAGCTATCCACGCTTGCGGGTTTCGAGCACGTTCCCAGATCCGGGATTGCACCAGGTCCAGCGCCACGACGATCCAGAGCCCCAGTTGCGCGACGGGAACGATGCGGAAGAGCAGAGTGACTGCGAAAGTGACGAGCGCAGACGCCATCCGCACGACTCCAAACAGCCACCGGGTCCCGGTCGGCACACCGACCGGCGCGATTTCGGCGTCGTCCAGCGTCACGACGCGCCAGGAGCGTCCTATCGTGCTGTTGACGGCGAAGGTGACAGCGCTCTGGGCTTCGTCATAGCCAAAGCGGCGGAGGAACAGGACGAGAGTTCGGCCTTTGCGCACGAGCCTCAGCCCGCGTGAGATGCCGAAGAACATGAGCGGTGTGGCGACCGCCCACGCGAGGAAGACCTCCCTGGCCGTAAGCGTGCGGCCGGCGGTGAGCTCGATGTTCACGTTCTCGCCGATGAGCCATGCAAGTACCAGGACGCTCGCTGGGACCGCGACGATCGACGCTGCGATCCCGGCGGCGAACAGCACGGCGCCGACCATCGTCGCGATGGGTTGCCACAGGCGTCGAAGGAGGTGTCGTCGCGGGTGATCGAGGACGACCCTGGCTGGCATCCTCGCTGAATTCTAGATGGCCGCGTGACTATTCCGGAGTTCACTTGTGTTGACATCGTAGGGGCCGGTCTTTAGACCGGCCCAACCGGGTCTGCCTTCGACTTCGCTCAGGCCAGGGAAGACCCGCCTCTACATCAACACAAGTGAACTTTGGTTTAGTTGGTTTTCTTGGGCGACTTGTAATGCCGTTCGATCGGCTGGAAGGGGCCGAAGCGGTGCTGCTCGAGTGGAAAGTCGTCGGCGAACGGACCGTACGCGCCGTCGATCGGCTTGGTCGAACGGTCGGGGTAGTCGCGCTCGAGACCGGCCATCTGCGGCCGGGGTTGTGAGTTGATGTACGCCGCAACGTCGAACGCCTGATCGTTGGTGAGATCGGCCTGCCCGAGAGGCATCTTGGCCTTGATGAAGCGCGCCGCCGTCAGCACGCGATGCATGCCGGCACCGTTGTTGAAGCTGTCGGGGCCCCAGAGCGGCGGAAAGACGTATCCGTCCATCCGCTCCGGCGTGGCCTGCAGGCCGGCGCCGTCCGGCCGGTGACAGGTGGCGCACCGTTCCTCGAACACCTGTCTGCCCGCCTTCAGATCGGCCGCGCGATTCGGCGTGGCGAACGGCAGCTGTTCGCTGGCCGTCCGCTGACCTTCGCCCATCGCGGCGTACAGATCGCCCAGGGACGTGATGTAGGCCGTGATGGCGATCATCTCCGGGCTGTCCCGCGGGAGCTCGCGCCCGTTCATGCTGCGCGTCATGCAGCCGTTGACGCGATCGACGAGATCGCGGACGCCGCCGTCCCGTCCCGAAAATCGCGGGTAGTTGGCCGCCGCCTGCAGCAGCGACAAGGTCCCGGGCTCGGTGCCGACGCCGAGATGGCACGACCCGCACGCCATCCGGATCCCGGAGTAGCGCATCGCGGGGTCGGGATGGTCGGGTCCGATGAGCTCGGACGTCTGCGCGATCAGCCGGCGGCCGTACTCTTCGGTGGCAATCGAGGCCACCGCGCCGCGCGAGCCGCCGTCATCTGCCCTGGAGCTCACAAGCGCAGCGCCGACGGTGAGCCCGCCGGCAAGGGCGCACACGATGACGGCCAGGGTCATGCTCCCGCGTTGGCGATCCGCGCGTTGATCAGATGTGTCCATCGCGTCACGGTCCGGCTGCCGCCTTCGCGCTTCGCGCTTCGGCGCCCAAGAAAGCCGGACACTACGTCTGTCAGGTCTGGCTAAAGCCGGACACTACGTACGGCAGTGTCATCATACTGCCGCACGCTCGCCTGGAAGCGGTGCTTCGGCGTTTCCAGCCACGCCCGGACCTCCGGCCTCACGAGCCACGCAAGACAGAACCCGGCGGCGAAGACGATCGACCCGAACACGATGATGCTGGCGATCACTGTGTGCGCCCTCCGGCAGGTGCCTCGTCCGGCTCGAAGAGCGTGCGCACGTAATTGGCCACGGCGACAAGCTCAGCCTCGCTGATGCGTCCCGTCCACGACGCCATGCGCGTCCCTTCAACGCCGTTGCGCATGACGGCGATGCTGTAACCGAGCGTTGGGCGTTGACGGGTGAAGTCGGTCGGCGCCGTCGAGAGCTCGCGGGCCGCCGAGCCGTCTCCTCGTCCGTTGACGCCATGACACTGCACGCAGTTGGCGGCGTAGACGCGTTGCCCGAGCGCCACGAAAGTCTCGGGAACGATCGCCTCCTGAGGCACCTGGAAGTTCTTCACCGCGCGCGCCATGGCCGAGAGATCCTCGAGTGGGTGATCCCGCCAGGCCTGCATCGCCGTTCCGGCCACTCCGTTCCACAGCGCGTCGCTCAAGCGATCGAGCGTGTACTCGTGCGCGGAGAGGTCGGCCGGGCGGGGGCGCAGCGACGAGGCGCCTGGGCCGTCTCCGTTCCCGCGCACTCCGTGGCAGCTTGCGCAGTTGACCGCGTACAGGATCTGTCCACGAGCTTCATCGCCGTTTTGGGCGAGCGCCGGCGCGTCCGCGCCACGACGTGGCCGCGCAGCACTCGCGTTCAGCGCTGCGTTGAACGCCATCTGGGCCATCGCGTCGTCGGGGCAGTTGCAGCCGCCGCGAGCCCGGGCTTCGCCTTCCGGGCCGGCGACCTCGCGCGCGCGCCCGAGGCTCTGGAGGTAGTCCACGAGGTCGCGCGCCGACTGTCGCGGACGGTCCGGCGCACCGTCGAAGAGCCAGGCATATGAAGGCATGACGGAGGCCGAGACGACAGATCGCGGCGCGTAGAGATGCGCGAAATGCCAGTCGTCGGTCCGCGTCGCTCCCGCCCGCGCGAGATCCGGACCGATCCGTCTCGTGCCCCACAGATGCGGGTAATCGAGCCGTGTTTCCCACGCCAGCGTCGGCGCGCCGAAACGCACCATGTCGGCGTGCACGTAGCGGATCTGCTGCGTGTGGCAGTATGCGCACCCCTCGCGGCTATAGACCGCACGGCCGCGCAGTTGACTGGGTGTGAGCCCGAGCGGTCGCTCGGGTGACATAGCGCGTGCCTGCCGATCGAGCACGCGGCCGGGCCACACGGCCAGGAGCGCGACGGACATGACGAAGAACGCCACGCCGGCCACAGACGCAACCACGTACGACATCCGGACGGCGCGGCCAGTACGGGGCGTCACGAGGCTTCCCCGGCTGCCGCCAATCGCGGCGACACGTGTTCGACAGAGTCCACGTGGTCCCGCGTTGCGATCGCCACAAGTCCGCCGCCCCGTGGTCCCGTCGTCAGGCCGACCAGCAGCGCGATGAAGCCGGCGGCGATCGGGATGGCGGAGAAGGATCGGTGGAGCCAAAACGGGCGAGCTGCGACGACCGAGTCGAGCCAGGGCGCGCCCGACCGCCACAACCGCGCTTCGACGATGCCGGCCACGGTGAGAGCCGTGACCATCATGACGACGCCCGCGAGCAGCAGCCAGTAGGCCCACGTGACCGCGCGGCCGTTGTACCGCGCCCACGGAATCCGCTGCCACGCGTGCACGAGTCCGCCTGCTGCGGCAAAGGTCGCAAAGCCGAGCATGGCCAGGTGAGAGTGGCCGATGACCCAGTCGGAGAAGTGCACCGCCTGGTTGATCGACATCTGCGCCTGCACGGATCCCTGGATGCTGACGACCAGATAGAAGATCGTTGACATCGCCACGAACTTCAGCCCCGGATCGCGCGCGAAGACGCCCGAGCCCCGCAGCGAGAGCAGCAGGTTCGCGACGACGATGACCACGTCCACGCCGAGGATCGTCGAAGCCGCAATCGCCGTCAGCTGCGCTTCCATGGGGATGACGGAAAAGACGTAGTGGTGTGTCCCGTTCAGCGGATACACGAAGAAGAGCAGCCAGAAGCCGAGCATCGACAGGAAGTGGCTGAAGATCGGCTTGCCGGATGCGGCCGGGATCACGAAGTAGAGGATGGCCAGCGCCATGGGCGTGACGAAGAGGCCGACGGCGTCGTGAATCCAGAG
>DASTDQ010000276.1:0-14109 GCA_035710305.1 Vicinamibacterales bacterium
CATCTTGATGATCAGGAACTCCTGCTGACCCTTGCCGGCCTTGCGGGCCGTGATCGTCCCTTCCTTGATGTGCTCGCCGGTCGCGCACGCCTTCATCAGCACCGGCGAGGCCTTGTCCAGGTAGTGACTGAAGTTGAAATCGTTGAAGGAGACCTTCCCCGCGCCGCCCCCGCTGCCGGACGCCATGGTGCCGGTCTGGTTCACACCCCAGGACCATGCCAGCACCTCGACCTCGTCCTTGTGCTTGGTGTCGATGGACTCACCCTTGATATCGCCGAGTTTCGCAAAGATATCTGATGCCATAACGCGCTCCTACCTCACTGATGCCCTGAATCAACTCGCCTTGGCCGACGGCAGCTTGGATACCAGCCGGAGCGATACCGTCAGGCCCTCGAGCTGATAATGCGGCCGGAGAAAGAACTTCGCCGAGTAGTACCCGGGATTCCCCTCGACCTCCTCGACCTGCACTTCGGCCGCAGCGAGCGGCTTCTGCGCCTTGGTCGATTCCGTCGAATGCGCCGGGTCGCCGTCGACGTAGTTCATGATCCACTTCTGCAGCCACACCTGCATGTCGTCCCGCTCCTTGAAGGAGCCGATCTTGTCGCGGACGATGCACTTCAGGTAATGGGCGAACCTGCAGCAGGCGAACAGGTATGGCAGGCGCGCGGCCAGGTTGGCGTTGGCGGTGGCGTCGGGGTCGTCGTACTCGAACGGCTTCTGCAGCGACTGCGCGCCAATGAAGGCGGCGAAGTCGGAGTTCTTGCGGTGGACGAGCGGCATGAAGCCGTTCTTGGCGAGCTCCGCCTCGCGCCGGTCGCTGATCGCAATCTCGGTCGGGCATTTCATGTCCACGCCGCCGTCATCGGTCGGGAAGGTATGCGTCGGCAGGCCTTCGACCGAGCCACCGGACTCGATGCCGCGGATACGCGAGCACCAGCCGTACAGCTTGAATGACCGGTTGATGTTGACCGCCATCGCGTATGCGGCGTTCGCCCAGGTGTACCGGCTATGGTCGGCAGCGCCCGTGTCCTCCTCGAAGTCGAACTCCTCGACGGGGCTGGTCTTGGCCCCGTAGGGCAGACGCGACAGATAGCGCGGCATGGCGAGGCCGAGGTAACGGGCGTCCTCCGACTCGCGGAGCGAACGCCACGACGCGTACTCGGGTGTCGTGAAGATCTTGGTGAGATCCCGCGGGTTCGCCAGCTCCTGCCAGCTGTCCATCTGCATGACCGTCGGCGAGGCGCCCGAGATGAAGGGCGTGTGCGCCGCGGACGCGACCTTGGCCATCTCTCCGAGCAGCTCGGTGTCGGGAGGCGTCTGGTCGAAGTAGTAGTCGCCGACCAGGCAGCCGAACGGCTCGCCGCCGAACTGGCCGTACTCGGCCTCGTACACTTTCTTGAACAGCGGACTCTGGTCCCAGGCGGTGCCCTTGAATCGCTTCAGCGTCTTGCCGAGATCGGTCTTGCTGATGTTCATGAAGCGGATCTTGAGCATCTCGTCGGTCTCGGTGTTGCTGACGAGATAGTGCAGACCCCGCCACCCACCCTCCAGCTTCTGGAAGTCCGGGTGATGCAGGATGAGATTGATCTGCTCGGTCAGCTTCTTGTCCAGCTGCGCGATGATCGCCTCGATCGACTTGACGACATCGGCGCCAATCAGCTTCGTCTGCGAGAGCGCCTGCTCGGCCAGCGTGCGGACGGCCCGCTCGACGGCTTCCTTGGCCTCGTCGGTCTTGGGCTTGAACTCTTTCTTGAGCAGCGCATCCAGATCGGTGACCTCGAGGGCCCCGGCCGCCGATTGTGCGTCTCGCTGCGATTTTGCGTCAGCCATGGCTTTTCTTTTCTCCGCTCGGGGGATTCACGGGTTAGGAGGCGGGCTCCTCCGCCTTCTTCGTCGTCGCCAGCGACTGCAACAGGGCAGGATCGTTCAGGAGCTTGGCCACGAGCTCCTCCGCCCCGGTCTTGCCGTCCATGTACGTAATCAAGTTCGCGAGCTGCTCCCGAGCTTCGAGGAGCTTGCTCAGGGCGTCCACTTTCCGCGCGACCGCCGCGGGCGAGAAGTCGTCCATGCTGTCGAACGTGAGCTCCACGTTGATGCTGCCCTCGCCCGTCAGCGTGTTCGGCACCTGGAAGCTCGCGCGCGGCTTCAGCGCCTTCATGCGGCTGTCGAAGTTGTCCACGTCGATGTCCAGGAACTTGCGATCGGCGACCGGAGCCAGCGGCTCCGCCGGCTTGCCGGAGAGGTCGGCCAGCACGCCCATGACGAAGGGCAGCTGAATCTTCTTCTCGGCGCCGTACAACTCCACGTCGTACTCGATCTGCACGCGCGGCGCGCGATTTCTCGCGATGAACTTCTGACTGCTTGCCTTAGCCACGGCTCACCTCCTGGCCGTTCTCACGGTTACTCGTCCCTCAGGCCGCCCGCAGACCGCGCCTGCGGAAGCGCGTCCGGCGCGACATCGGCCAGCACCTCCAGAAAGTCCTTCGACACCAGCCGCTTGGCCCGCTCGAGGAACAGCGGGATCGGGCTCGACGGCTCGTTGCGCCGGAAGAACTCGGCTGCCGCCTCGAGCGCCCGTATCGCATCCTGACGCGACTTGATCGCCCCGACGGCCACGACCGTCCCTGCCCCGTCCCCGCTCGACTCGGCGCCCATCTCTTCTGCGCTCGCATTCGGGTGCAGGACCAGCTGTGCCCGAAGCGCAGCGTCCATCTTCTTCAGCTGCGCCTGCAGCGAGTCCACGTTCGGCGCCGCTTCCACCCCGGCCTCGCGCCGCATGGTCGCGTCGATGGCGCCGAGCGAGGTCAAGGCCCCGGCCACGACCTCTCGCAGACCCTTCAACTCCTCGAGCGGCGTGTCTCCGAACGCCGCGCGAATCTGCGCCTCGTCTGGCCGCGCATCGGCCTCCCCCGGCATCAGCTGCCCGGACGCGATGTCCAGGTCGCGCATGCTGAACCGGCCGTGCTGACGGCTGCTGACGAGCGGCGCACGACGGAGTCCGTCAACGACCGCGACCGGGTCTGCAAAACAGTTCAACGCGTTGCGACGAAGAATCGCGTCTTCATCGACCAGCGGGTAAACCTGCCCCCAGTACTCGTCGAGCCATCTGGACGCGACGCCGATCGTCTCGGCGAATGCCGGCACACCGTCCGTCCTGAGAAGCGCCGTTCCCAGGTGAGCCAGCAGCCGCAGGTCCTTGCTCGTCCTCAACGTGTCGAGCGCACGCTCCTTGATTTCTGCCCAGTCGGGCGGTCGATTCTTCCGGGTTTCGCCGGGCTCGGGCTCGAGCGAGGACTGGCCGAAGAGTTGATAGGCGTCGAAAGCCCCCAGCGTGTCGGTGTCCTCCAGGTTCTTGCCGCACGGTTGATCCGCCGAAATGGGCTCGAGCAGGCCGTGCCCGTCCCAACGGGCGTTCATACGCGGCCCCGGGCCGCAGCACGCGCGGCGATCACACTCTGTAAAACGACCGGCGTCATCACGGCGAACTCCACCCCGTTTCGAGGAGTCGGATTCTATCGGCTTCTCTTGAAAGGCGAAAGCCCAAAGTGCCGCCTGTGGACCATCCCAATTCCTGAGGTGACATACTGGGAAGTCCTGTAAACGTGGGCAGTTCCATCAGGGCGAAGGCGCCTTGACTGCGTCAGGCGAAGGCTTCCACGACCACGGCCGTGACGTTGTCCGGCCCGCCGGCCTTCAGAGCCGCAGAAATCAGGTTGTCAACGACCTGGCGGATGTCGGCCTCTGCCATCCAGCCCTGCAACTGTGCGTGCGGCACCGTGCGTGTCAGCCCGTCGGAACACAGCAGAAAGCGATCACCCGGAAAGACCCGGTCGCGATACTGATCGAGCGTCAGCGTTTCCTCGCCTCCCACCGCGCGGGTGATCGCGTGCAGGTCGACCGAGTCGTCCCCGTCTTCGGACACGAGATTGTGGTCTCGCGTCAACTGCTCGAGCTGGCCATTCCGCGATCGGTAGGCTCGGCTGTCGCCAGCCCACAAGACGACACAGCGGCTTCCCCGCGCGAGCAGCGTGACGATGGTGCTGCCGCTCTGGACCGCATTGACGGGGCGTGTGGCGGCCCGGACCAGGAGCTCGTTCACGGATCCGACCTGGCGGCGAACCTCGTCAACGAGATCCTCGAACGAGGAGTCGGGCACCACTTCGGCCAGTGCGTCGCACACCATCCGGCTCGCGACCTCTCCGTCGCTGTGTCCGCCGAGGCCGTCGGCCACCGCCCAGATGCCGACGTCGGTTCGCTCGAGAAACGAGTCCTGGTTGATCTGGCGGACCCGGCCCACGTCGCTGGCCGCGGCCGACCTGAAGCGCGGCGGCGTCAGATCCTCGACGAGAGGCTCGCTTTCGAGCTGCGCGGTCTCGACGTGCGCCGCCACCGAGCGCCACCCGCGCTCGCGCCACGACCCGTCGAGCAACCCGGCAAACGAGTCGGGATGAGGCAGCCCCTTCACGACGAGACAACTCGGCGGCACGATCGACGAGCCGTTCGTCCACCAGAGCACCATCGGGCCGTACAGATCAGACAGCCGTTGTGACACGAGCTGCGTAAAGGTTCCTCCGAGGTCGCCGGCCGAGCCGATCGGAAGCTGCCACCCCTCGGCACCGTCGTTGAGCAGCAAGGCCGCGCCGCCTTCGAGGACGACACCGGCCGCGGCACCGGAGCGTTCGAGCGTTTGCCCCAGGCCGACAAGCTGCTCGTCGAAGGTTTCGAGGTCGATCGTGTCTCGTTCGAGCGTCTCGATCACCAGCCGCTCGGCGCCGTCGAAGAAGCCGTTCGCACCCAGGACGGAGGCAAGCAGGGTCGGGGTGTCCGGCGGCAGTTCCGCCACCAGGGTCAGCGGAAAGTACCGTCCGACGCGGTCGACGCTCGGCGCCATCACGCCGACGACGGGAGCGCTGCCGCACGCACCCGCGGCGCACGCGAATCGCCAGACCGGGCTGGTCAGGTAGACGTCGAGCCAGCGATCGGCGAGCGCCGATCGGCTCGCGGCCAGGCACTCCTGCAGCCAGCCGTCCCAGACGCCGACGAAGGCGTCAGAGACGCGCCGCCTGAGAAAGTCGCCGTGGCTTGGCAGCTTGCCGTAGAACCCAACGTCGAGGGGAACAGCCATGGTGCACCCGGCAACTACACCTCGCAGCGGAACTGCTGCAGATCGCGCCCGCCGAACGGATTGAGGACGCTCGCGGCCTCGATCCGCACGGTCGCCTTGAAGCCGCTCTTCTCGAAGGTCACCTCATGGCGCAGATCCGACTCGGTCCTGGTCTGTGCCACGTCGAGGAGCCGGAACCAGGCCCACTGTCCCTGGAACGCGATGTTGGGCCGACCGCTGGCGCGATCTTCAAAGGTCGCCGCCGCGACGGGCATCTGGCCGGGCCACTGCGCCTGCTGAGAGCGCTCCGGCCCGAATTGATAGGTGAAGGTTTGGCCGTCGATCTCCAGGACGAAGCGGCTGAGCGTGCCGTCCATGGTGATGGGCGTCACGGTGAACCGCACCTGCGGCATCTGCCCACCGTTGCCGAAGAACTTGTCCCGGATCCGCTGCGCTGCCTCGAACTGCCGCAGCACGGAGCCCGAGATCCCGACCGACCCGCCCGATTGATCCTCGCGCAGGACCCACGGACGCCGGGACGTATCCACCAGGTTCTGCAGGTTCGCCTTGAAGAAGCGGTCGAAGATGCCGTCCTGCCCGAAGAGCCGGCCGAAGTCCCCGAGCGCGACGTCGGTCTGGCTGCTCGCGTTGAACGGATACCTGCCGGAGATGAACTGCCGGCACGGCGCCAGGACGTCCTGGCTGTACCGGTTCATGAATTCGTTGCCCGCTTCGACTGTCGCGGCCGCCGCGGCGCGGCCGGTAATCTGCGTGACGATCGCGCCGACCTGCGGTGGCATCGTCGTCGCGTCCTGCTGGAGCGATTTCATGGTGCCGCCCTGGCCGGCGCGTGTCAGCGCCTCGAGCGGCGGTACTTCTCCGTACCTGGTGCCAACCGCGGCGAGTTGCCTCTGGATCTCGCCGATCTTCGAAATGACTCCATCGACGGGCGCCTTACCAACCTCCCCACCCACCATCTGATGAATGCGGGCGAAGTACTCGGTGACCTGGACGCCGGGAACGCGAGTGCTGAGGCCCGCGCCCCTCTTGACATCCTGAAAAATTCCCTCGAGTTTGTCCTTCACCGTCGCGGCTGTGCTCGCCGACTTCGACGGGTCGGCAGGCGGCACGAGATACGTGTTGTCGTCGACGATCTTCAGGATCCCGCGAAACGGCGACGGCGACCCGGCGAGGATCGCCAGGCCGTTCGACGTGGCGGCCAGGTTCGGGAACGAAGCGAGCTCGATGTCGCTCAGGATCGCGTCCCACGCCGCGATGTAGTCCTTCTCGTACAGGTCGAGGACGTCGTCCTTCAGCTTGCTCGACGCGGTCAGCGACGGCCGCCCTTCACCCCACACCCAGTAGTCGCTTGCGTACGCCCTGACGAGTTCGTCCGCGCTCTGCGACGTCACTTCCCTGAACCCCTGTGCGGTGTAGATGCGCGGCACGGGTTTCGAGAGGCTGGCGCCGCTCTTGAGGCGGAACACCTGCTCGGCGCCGACACCGGCGGCGACGTCGAGCCTCAGGGGGCTGTCATCGGAATACGCGAGCCTGATCTGCCGGTAGACGAGCTGCGGAATCGACGCCTGCTGAATCGTGCTGCGGGCCCGGGCAACGAGTGATTGATCCAGCGTCATCGCGCGCAGTCGATCCGGGTACTCGAGGAGATTCCTGAAGTGCCTCGAGACGGCCGCTCCGGTCTCCGGGTCGGCCGCATACGCCGCCTTCCACTCCAGGTCCGCGATGTACCCGAGCTGCTGCTTGTCCAGGCGCTTCGGATCGCCAAGCATCAGGTACGCCTTGAAGTACTCGTAGAGCTTCTCCGGCTCCGACGAGTAGCTGGCCAGCCGCTGTTCGATTCGGCTCGTCACCTGCGGCAGCAGGACCCCGGCCAGCTCACGCGAATAGGCATCCCTGGCGGCGTTGCCGAGCGAGCTTCCCTGGTAGAGCCCCCATCGCATCGCCCACGGCTCGACGTCGCGATACCGGTTGGCGGAATCCGACACCTTCTGCACGGCGTTCAGGCGCGGCAGGATCGTCTCGAGCGTGTTGCCGGCCTCTTTCGGAGCCTGCTGGAACGCCTTGACGTCGGCGTCCACCTCGCCGATATAGGTGCGGTTCCTGCTGAAGCTGATCGAGAACGCGATGAAGCCGAGCACCGCGACGAGCGCCATCGCGACGTAGGCGCCGAGCTGGGCCGCCGCCTTCTGCACTTCCACACGGCGGTTGACGCCGGCGAGGCCGGACTCGGCGAACAGGACTTCCTTGAGCAGACGCTCGATGAAGTACGCCCTGCCCCGGCCTGAGGGCGTCACCGCGTCGGGCGCCATCGCGAAGCGGCGGCCGAGCGCGCCGAGCAGGCGGTCGATCGGCGTCCCTTCCTGGGTGCCGCTCGTAAAGTAGACGCCGCGCAGGAGAATCTGCTGGTCGAAGCGCGTGGACGCAAAGACGTCGGCGATGAACCCGTCGAGCAGCTCGCGCAGCGCGGCGAACTGCTGCGGGAAGGCAAAAGCCTTCACCCGGCGGCGCGGATCTCGCTCCTCCTCGAGACGCGGGAAGACACGCTCGTTCAACCGCGCGGTCAGCGCGTCGAACTCGGACGCGAACGAGCCTGCCGCCTTTCCGCTGGTGGTCAGCTCGTAGGGGAACGTCACTCCCCACACCTGCGCGCGTCCTTCCTGGGCCAGGTCGTCGAAGTACTCGGTGAACCCCGCGACGAGGTCGCACTTGGTGACCATCAGGTACACCGGCAGCTGAATGTTCAGTTCCTTGTTCAGCTCGTTCAGCCGGCGTCGCGTGGCCGCCGCCTGCGCGTCGCGGCCGGCGTGCCCCTGCACCATGAGGTCGTGAGCGCTGATGGTGAGGATGACGCCGTTCACGGGTCTCCGCTTCCGGTACTTCTTCAGCAGGGCGAGGAACTCCGACCAGCCGGCGCTGTCGGCCGAGGCATCGGAGTCCTGCGTCGTGTAGCGCCCCGCGGTGTCGAGCAGGACCGCTTCGTCGGTGAACCACCAGTCGCAGTTGCGCGTGCCGCCGACGCCGCGCAGCGCGCCCTTGCCCGACCGCTGCTCGAGCGGGAAATTGAGCCCGGAGTTGACGAGCGCTGTCGTCTTGCCCGACCCCGGTGCGCCGATGATCACGTACCACGGCAGGTCGTAGAGGCTGTGTCCTCGACGCCGCTTCTGCTTGAGAACGGCGACGGCTTCCTCGAACCGCTCGCGCAACTGGAGGGCCTCGGCGCTCGGTCGTTCTTCGGCGCGCGACTGCTGCACGACGGCCGCGACGAGTTTGTCGCTCGCCCTGCTCGCGCGCAGCCGCCTGGCCAGCGCAGTACCCGCCCACACGACGACGACGAGGGCGATCGCAATCAGCCGGTTGAGGACCGGATCGAGCGGCTTGTAGTCCCCAATCCCGAAGAGGGGACCCACATACCAGATGAACAGCGCCAGCAACACGAAGCCCGACGCGACGAGTAGGATGCGACTCTTGAGGAAGGAGAAGATCGCCATCTCAAGTCCCCCGCACGTGGACGATCTCCACGCGTCGATTGCGCGCCCGGTTCTCCGGCGTGGGCTCCGGATGGAGCGGCTTCGAGGAGCCGACGCCGTTCCACTCGACACGCGCCGGGTTGTCGAGAGCGCTCTGCAGCATGCGGCCGACGGTGACTGCCCGCTCGCGCGAGAGCTCGAAGTTGTCGCGATACTTGAACGACCTCAGCGGCTGATCGTCGGTATGGCCTTCGACCAGCACGCGGCCCGGCACCTTGTTGAGCGCCGCCGCAACGCTGGCCACCGTCCCTGCCTGGGCCGGGTTGAGCGTCGCGCTTGCGGATGCGAACAGGTCGGGCGCGCGCAGCGTGATGCGCGTGAGCCCGCCATCCTCTTGTACGCTGAGCGTCCCCCTGGCTTCGTCGGGAGCGAGCAGCTCTTTGAGCGTCGGCCCGGGACTAGGCACGGCCGGGCGGGGTGTGGTGAAATCTTCCAGGCCGATGCCGGCCAGCGAGGTGTGCACGGGCGCGGCGGCGCTCCCGAGGCGGGCGTAGTAGACGACGAATGTCAGACCCACGATCGCCAGCGCCGCGGCACCGACGACCCACCACGGGACGTACCTGATGACGGGGTTGCGGCGATCCTGCAGTCCGCGCCAGCGCAGCGACAGCTCGGGCTGCGGCACGCCTCGATGGTTGCGGATCCTGCGGTAGAGATCGTGCTGCACCTCCGCCAGCTGCGCGTGACCGCGGTCGACGACCTGATACTTCCCGGCGAAGCCGAGCGCCACGCAGAGATACTGCAACTCCATCAAGTCGATATGCCGCGCCGGATCGCCGGAGATCCTGTCCAGCATCTCGAAGAACTTCTCCCCGCCCTGTGCCTCCCGGTGCAGGGCGACGAGCAGCGTCTGTTGCGCCCACTCGCTTTGCGCGCCCCAGGGAGTCGACAGCACGGCCTCGTCCACCCCCGCGCACAGGGCGTAGCGGGCGGCGAGCACCACCTCGCTCTGAATCCCCGACGCGCGCGCGCGATCCTCGAAACGCCGGATCTCGTCGAGAGCGAGACGTCTGAGCCCGCTGATGTCGGGGGCCGAGAGCGACCCGCGCAGTTGCCCGGCGAGCATGAGCAGCGGGCTGGCGACGCGGACGAGTGGATTCAGTCCGACGCCGAGACTCTCCTGCAGCGAGGATGAGATGGGTTCGGTCGAGGCGCCCGGGCGCGGGCCAAACGACGTCGAGTCTGCGTAACCCTGGGGCGAGCCAGGACCACGAGTCGCGGGGCTACCAGAGGGGCGCCGGCCTCCTCCTGGCCTCGGGCGAAGTACGGTGGCGTCAGACGGCTTGAACGGATCGTCGTTGTCCGACATCGGCTCCGTCCGTTTCAGCTGCGAATCGCCCAAAACTCCAGCGCGAGTCCGGGAAACTCGCCGGCGACGTGCAGCGCCACGCCGCCCGAGCTCTTCAACTGTCCCCAGAGCTCGTTCGCCTGGTCGAGCTCGAAGTACACGAAACCCGCATGATACGGGATCTGGCGCGGCGCGACGGGCATCGGGTGCACGGGAACGCCCGGCAGCTGCAGATTGACCAGGTCGCGAATCTTCTCGACGGGCCCGATCTTGAGCTGCGTCGGGAAGCGCCGCCGGAGATCCTCGGCCGCGACGTCGGCGCGCGCCGCCAGGACGAAGACAGCGGTGCTGTACAGCCCGCGATCGGCGACGGTCGCCACGCTGATGCCGAACTTCTTCGACTCGATCGGAATCGGGATCGCCGCCTGCTCGAGCACCGCGCTGAGAGACGCGCGAAGCGCCGCCATCACCGGCTCGAACGACTCGCGCAAACGGTCGTGCCGGTACCCTTCGACCTTCGGGGGGCGCTTGGCCGCCGTGGTGAACGTCGAGAGCTCGCCGGCCGCGGAGACGCAAATCCGGAAGAGGTCCTCGGGATGCAGCACGCCCGAATCGACGAGATGCGCCAGAAGAGGCTCGTAGCGGTTGATCGCCTGCAGCATCAGGAAGTCGGCGATCTCGGCCGCGGCGCCGCGGCTGCTCGCCGACACGCGCCCGCCGAGCGCCTCGCCTCGCTGGTGCAGCAGCCCGAGCAGCTCCGTGGTGAACGTCGTCAGCCGGCGCGACGCGCGCGTGTCGAGCACGGTCGGAATGAACCCCTCGTCGAGGACGACGCGCCTGTCCGCGCGGCATTCGGTCACGTGGGCGAGCGGCACGCAGGCGTAGGCGTCGGTCACGTCGCTGGCGAACAGGAAGCGCGATCGCAGCGCCCCGACTTCGAGCACGACGGCATCGTGGCCGCCTGCCGTCGAGTCGCGCGCATCGAGCTCGCGGATCGCGTGCCGCGCAAGGCCATCGGCACCGGACTGCGATTGACGCTCGACTTCGGCCGCGCCGGAACGGCGCACCGGGACCGCGAGGTACACCGTCTGATCGCGGACTTGTGGACCGATCTCGATCGGCGCCGGCAGCGGGTCGTCCTCGGGCATGCGCATCGGCGTGCCGTCGGGGAACACGCCCGAGGCCCGGCGCAGGCCGAACTTCCCGATGCTCAGCAGGTCGGGCTCGATCTCCAGATCGGAGAACCCCCAGCTGTGAGGGACGAGCGCCTGACAGCGTGTCTCGACGTAGCGCTCGAAGTAGCGGTCCTGCTGCTGGAAGTGCTGCGGCCTCAGGAACAGCCCTTCCGACCAGACGACTTTGTTATAGGCCGACATTCGCGTTGGCGTCGCGCGGCTGGCGCATGGCGCGACTCACTTCACGGAGTACTGAATGCGCGCACGCTCGACCCTGATCGTGGCGTTGTTCCTGATCGGTGCGGGAACGACGACCCGCCACTGCGCGTTCCGAATGTCGCGATAGGCCGCGATCATGCCCACAAAACGGGCGTCCTTCGACATCGCGACCTGCACTGTGTGGTTCTGGCCTGGGGCCAGCACGAACTCGTCCCGGCCGATGAGCTCGGGGCCCAGCGCCTTCTTTTCGTCGTCGTACAGCGCAAAAAACTCTGCCGCGGAGAACGCCGTGTCGGCCTTGAGCTGATACAGGCGCACGACCACGGGCGAGGCCCGCCCGTTGGCATCCGGGTTCGAGTCGGCCGTCGCGGCAAACGTCAGATTCGTCGTCGTCGGCTTGGGCGGCGCACTGGCGCATGCGGCCGCGACGAGCATGGCGACGAGGGCCGCGGCCCGCACAACGGCACGATGATGGATCCTCATAGCATCACCCGTACGGCCCGGTCACGGCGTCCGGGCGCGGTCCCGCCCCTTGAGCCGCTCGAGCTGCTCCTCGTACGCCTTGGCGAACTCGTCTCCGAACAGCTCGCGGAAGCTCGCGTCAGCGTCAGAGACCATATCACTAAACTTGGCGCGATACTGATCCCAGTGCCGGAGCTTTCCGGGCCCGGCGAGCAGCGACCCTTTTCCCTGACGATCGAACTCTTCCTGCAGGCGGTCGGGGTGAAACTCCGCCAGCATCGCCTCGAAGGCCACGCGGACGCCCGCGAGCATGGCCATCTGATGGCTGCGGATGTCGTCGAAGGCATCCTCGAACGCCGCGACCGGTCCGAGATACGCGGGGTTCCGTTTGACCAGCAGGTTGTGAAGCGCGTCCTCGACGTTCGCGGAGAACTTGAGCGGATTGTTCTGGGTGGGCTTGAACGTCGTCACGCGCAGCCGGAACTCGTCCTTGATGCGCTGGCGGGCCTGCAGAACGTCCATGACGCCTGCAACGACCACTCGAAGGATCTGCCCGAAGCTCCGTGCGAACTCAGGCGTGACGGCCGACGCGTCGAGACCTGCCCCTTCGAGGAGCGCCTGGAGCACGGCATCGCTTGACGCGGCGGAAGAGGGTTTCGCCTGACCCTGCGCGGCGCGACCAGCCGCCGCACCGTGCGCGGGTCGAGCCTGTCGCGGCGGTTCGGCATCGGCCGGCGATCGGACCTGCGCCGGGGGACGGCGAGCGGCCGATGCGACGTCCACGGGGCCCGACTGCAAGGGATCGTAATCGTCGGGTATGAGACCGGCGCCCTGAGAAGGCGGAGGTTCGGACCGTACAGGTTCCGGCGCCTGGTAGTGCTCGGACAACAACGAGCCGGCCGCCAGATCCGACGCGCGCGGCACGCTTGGAACGGGCGCCTTGCCCGGATCGAACCCGAGCGCTCTCAGCGGATCGACCTCGTCCCCGCCTGTCACGAGCGGCGACGGTGTCGGGCGCGGCCGCGAGTCGGATGGTGCGGACGGCATCGGCGCGGAGCGGACCGGCTGTCCAAACAGGTCATCGACCCTGAAAGGATCGGCCTCGTCCGCGGACTCCGCGGCGACCGACGCTCGAATCTCGTATGGGTCGATGAAGATGCGATCGCCCGACTGCAGCGTGTACGGCTGTCCGCGCACGAGCCGGTTGTCGGGAGAGTTGATGAAGACGCCGTTGGTGCTCGTGTCCTCGATCTGGAAGGCGCCATTCGCGTAGCGGATTCTGGCGTGCCGGCTCGAGACGTAGGGATCGGTCAGGACCCAGTCGTTGTCGGGCAGGCGTCCAATCGTGCCGCCGGCGGCCTTGAACACCTTGCGGTCCTCACCGCGCGGCGTCCCTTCCCGCGGCCCCATGATTTCCAGCGTGAGGATCACGGTGCGCCCACCTTACTGCGGCGGGGCTGGCGCAGTGGGGCTCGAGGTCGCTGGCGCAGCGCCGGCCTCGTAGAAGGTGATGAAGCGTGGTGTGAACGCGCGCCGGCTTGGCCGGAACGCAGGATCGATTTCCCGGCTGCGCCGAACTTCGTCCGACGCCCGGTCGCGAAGCGCCTGATCCGACTGCCCCGACGACAGATAGAGCGCGTACAGCGACGCGGCGCGGAACACGTGGACGTGCACCTGCAGCAGCACGTTGGTCAACTGTTCCGGCGGCCCCAGCGCGTCGAGCGCCTTCTGATACTGACCGTCCAGGTAGTAGCGCGCGCCCTCTTCCAGCGCGGCGACCACGCCGCGATCGCGCAGCGTGAGCGGCGCGAGGATGCTGAGGAGCGCGTCGAGCCGCATGCGGGCCTCTGAGGCGAGCCGAACCGCATCCTGGACTCCCTGAACGCTTTCAGTTTTTCGCGCGCTGTCGAATCGGCGCCGCGCCGCCGCCAGGTCCTTTTGCAGCGCATCGCGCTGGGTGGTCATCTCAGGCTTGACCATCTGCGGCTTCTCGGTGAACAGCTGATTGAGCCGGCCGAAGGACGTATCGAGGAAGGAGAACTCCTGCTCGGCTGTCGAGACCGCGAGCAGAAGCTGCTCGCCGGCCAGCTTGCGCACCCCCTCGAGCACCTTGGCGAGTGCATCGGACGCGTTCCGGGCGAGGCCCTGCGCTTCGGCTGCCGCCGCGGCGTTCTGAGTCTTCTCGGCCACGCCGAGCCGCAGCCGCGCATTCGCCACATTCCCGCGGGCTGCGGTCCGGGACTCGGCCAGCTCCGGTGTCAGCGTGACTTTCGTGGCGTCGATCGCACGGTCGGCCTCTTCGGCTGCCAGGAT
>DASTDQ010000277.1:0-3461 GCA_035710305.1 Vicinamibacterales bacterium
CGCCCGCCCGAGTACAGGCTCTGGGAGAACGACAGCGTTGCCCGCCAGGTGTTTGCGCGGCCGAAAGGCAGGTCCTCGAACCCGCTCTCGGTGCCGCCGCCCCCTCCGGGAAACTGAAAGTCGTCGAACACGCCTTCGAACTCAGAGGCAAGGGCACGGTCGTAGCTCGCCGAGCCGGTGAGCTGCGGCCGCTGACCGCTTCGAGCCCGGACCTGGTCGCCATCGGCGCGGCTGATTCCGGCCACCGCGATCGACACCGCCTCGCTTCTCGGCTCGGCCAGCGACAGCACCTGTTCGAGCGAGAGCGGGCCAGCCGGCACCGCGGCCGGTTCCGGCGCCTGCGCGGCGGCGGCGGCGGGAATCATCGCCAGCACACAGGCGGCGACGGTGCGAACGTTGCGTCGATCAAACATGGTCGTGAACATCCTCGATAGTGAATCGTTCGTGCGGGCGGCCTGAACGCGGGTCACGGTTGCCCCCCCAGCGACCCGCCGTTCCCTGCGCTCGGCGGGACAACTCCTCGGGCGGGCCTCTTCCGACGACGCCGGGGCCTCGCCTGCGGGCGCAGCGGCCGCTGGGTCTGGAGCCAGGCCATGTGGTCGGCCGCCAGCGCCAGCGCCTTGGTCAGGTAGTCCACGACGAGGGCGAGCTCCTCGTCGTCGTAGTCCTGATGCAGCCGTTCGGTGGCGTCGATGAGACGCTGGTAAAGCGCCGTGACGTGCCTGAACCTGCGCCGAACCGCCTCCACCCGCACGCACCGCCGGTCCTGCGGATCCCGGAGCCGGCGCACGAGACCGGCGTGCTCGAGACGGTCGATGACAGCCGTCATCGCCCCGGTCGTCAGGCCCACGTGCTGGGCCAGCCGGCCCGCGGTCGTTGGTCCCGCGATGTCGAGCAGGTCGAGGCATTCCAGGTCGGTGGAGTTCAGCCCGACCAGCGTCGCCACGGTGTCGCTGAGGAGCACCGACTGGGCGCCGACCTTGCGCAGGGTTTCGACGAGCTCTCTGAGGATGTCGGATCGGGTGGCGGGCATCTAGTTCGCTCAGTTGATAAGTATCTCAAACGTCAAGATACTTGACACAAGAGGCAGTGTTCGTATAGCGGCAAGTCCCTAAATGGCCGGAAGCCACTCTGTCGACGCGCGGTGCGATTAGAATCGCGCACATGCGTACACGAACCTCGCTGGCCACGCTCCTCGGCTCCCTTCTGTTCAGCCTGGTCGTGTGGGCGCAGGCGCCCGCGACGCCGCCGGTTCCGGCTGCGCCGGCCGGACCATCCGCGCCCTTCCGTCCGCACATCGTCGCGACCGGCCTCCGCGGCGGCTATCAGGTGGTGGCCGCCGACATGAACAAGGACGGCAAGCCGGATCTCATCGGGCTCGGCTCGCAGATGACCGAGCTGCTCTGGTACGAGAACCCCGACTGGACGCCTCACGTGATCACGAGAGACGCGCCGCGGATGATCAACCTGGCGGCGGCAGACACGGACCGCGACGGCATCCCCGAGCTCGCGCTCGCCTATGAGTTCAACTCCAACCCCACCCGCGGGAACCCTGGCAGGCTCGCGATTCTGAAGGTGAGCGGCGATCCGCGAGGTGTCTGGAGCCTGAAGGACATCGACGTGCTCCCGACATCGCATCGCGTGCGGTTCGCCACCATCGGCGGGCGGCCGATCCTCGTCAACGCGCCGATCCTGGCGGCCAGCGTAAAGGACGGGTTCGCCGATTCGGCGCATACTCCAAATCCCCTCCGCGCCTACCAGCCGCCCGAGTGGAAACCCGAGACGATCACCGAAGCCAACCTTGGAGTCGTCCACGGTCTGTTCACCGGCGACTGGGACGGCAACGGCAGCGACGATGTGCTGACGGCAGGCTATGTGGGCGTGCACGCGCACAGCCTCGGCCCGAATGGCGCGTGGACGAGGACCGAGCTGGCCAGGGGCTACCCCGCGGAATGGCCGGGCGGCGGCGCCAGCGACATCGCGGTCGGACGGATGAACGGCCGCAGGTTCTTCGTCACCAACGAGCCGTTCCACGGCAACCAGGTCGTCGTCTACCAGCAGGCCGCCGACGGAACGTGGCCGCGCAACGTGATCGAGACCGAGATCGTGAACTCGCATTCGCTCGTGCTCGTCGACAGCGACGGGGACGGCAGCCACGAAATCGTGTCGGGGGGGACGCGCGGCGCGGCCGGCACGCCGAGAGGCACGAAACCGGGCGTGTTCTTCTACAAGGCGGCCGACGCGAGCGCGCAGCGGTGGGAACGGATGGTGCTCGATCCCGAGATCGCCGCCAACGCCTGCGTGGCCGTCGACATCAACGGTGACAAGAAGATGGACGTCGCCTGCATCGACAACGGGAACCCGTGGACGTTGCGGTGGTATGAAAACAGCCGGCCGTGAACGACATCATTGTTGATCTGGAGGACCTTCATGCGTGCAACGCTCGGTGCCTTAGCCATCATCGCGGCCGTCGTGACAGGTCTCGTCGTGCGCGTGGGCGCGTCGACGGGACCGATTCCGCTCAACTGCAATCGCGCGTGTCTGGAAGGCGTGATCGACCAGTACCTGAAGGCGCTCGTGGCACACGATCCGTCGAGTCTCCCGCTCTCGAAGGACGTGAAGTACACCGAGAACAATCAGGTCATCGCGGTGGGCGACGGCTTCTGGAAGACGGCGCAGGGCATCGGCAGCTATCGCCACGTCTTCGCCGATCCTGAGGTCGGCCAGGTCGCGCTGATGGGCACGATGATCGAAGCGGGCGCCCCGCTCCTCATGAGCCTGCGTCTCCGCATCGAGCTTGGGCGCATCACCGAGATCGAGGCGGTCTTCTTCAAGCCCGGTGGCGGCGGTCCGAACAACATCGCGGCGATGGACAAGTCCGGCAAGCCCGAGGACCTCTGGTTCCGTACGATCCCGCCCGCGCAGCGCCTGTCCCGCCAGGAGATGATCGCGATTGCCGACGGGTACTTCACGGGCCTCCAGAAGAACGACGGCAAGGGCATCAACGGCACCGGCACATATCCCTTCACGAAGGACTGCCACCGGATCGAGAACGGCGCCCCGACGACGAACGTACCGCCGCCGGCGAACGCGAAACCGGGAACGATCAACGTCTTCTCGCTCGACTGCCTGACCGCGTTCAAGATGGGCCTTTACTACGTCGTGCAGAACATCCACAGCCGGCGCTATCCGCTCGTGGACGTCGAGCGCGGTGTCGTGTGGGCGCATTGCGTCTTCGACCAGGGAACGGTGAACTCGGGTGTGCTCTCCGACGGCACGAAGCACAGCTACCAGGGCTTCAATCGGCCGAGCAGCATCCTGGTCACCGAGGCGTTCCTGATCGAGAACGGCTTGATTCGCCGCGTCGAGATGATCGGGCCCTCGGCGACGTACCACATCAACTCGCCGTGGGGGGGACTGAGCGGGGACTAGCAGGAATCAGGGCCCAAGCCTCAGGCCCC
>DASTDQ010000278.1:0-4625 GCA_035710305.1 Vicinamibacterales bacterium
GTAGGCCGGCAGCGGCAGCCGCCACGCGATGTTCGTGGTCTCGAACTCGGAGCACCCGAGCGGCGTGATCGGGCGAGCCTGTCCGAAGCCTCCGAAGCCGCCACGCCCGCGGCCTCCTCGTCCGAAGCCGCCAGGACCGCCGGGCGCGGCCGCCGGCGGCGGTGGTGTGGACGCCTCCGACAGGCAGGTCGCGCCCCAGGACACCGGAAGGCCGGTATCGGTGCTCACGCCGTTGCGGGATGGCCCCCGCCAGTGCGGCCAGTTGCCAGCCACGAGGGCGTGGCCAGGCAGAAGAATCAGCAAGGTTATCAAGACCAGTACATGTCGCATGAATGGGATTCCTGAATGACACCGCGCCTCCGCGGTCAGTGATGGAGGAGGGGTTGAAGATCGCTCCTACGAGATCGAGAGCGGCTCCAGGATTCGCCCGGTGCTGTCGCCGAACTTCTCGAGGCGGAGGCCGCCGCCGTCCATGATCGTCAACAGCAGATTGGCCATCGGCGTGTCGAGCTTGTACTGCAGGTGGCGCCCCATCTTGAACGTGCCGCCGAGGCTGCCGGCCAACAGCGTCGGCAGATCCGAGTGGCGGTGCATGTTGCCGTCGCCCATGCCACCGCCGTAGAGCAGCAGCGACTGATCAAGGACGGAGCCGTCGCCCTCTTTCATCGACTGCAGCTTCTCGAGGAAGTAGGCGAAGAGCTGCGACTGATACAGATCGATTCGTGCCTTCTTCGCAATCAGCTGAGGGTCGTTGCGATGGTGCGACACGCCGTGATGCTGCTCGGGCACGCCGATGCTCGGGAACGTCATCGAGCTCAATTCGCGCGACATGATCATGCTGAACACGCGCGTGATGTCGGCCTGGAAGGCCAGCGCCTGCAGGTCGAACATCAGTTTGGTGTGCGCGTCGAAGGTGGACGGAATGTCCGTGGGCCGCTCCGGCAGCTCGATGTCCACCGGCTGCGACTCAGCGTTCTGGATGCGCTGCTCGATTTCACGGACGGAGTCGAGATACTCGTGCAGCTTGGCCTTGTCGCCCCGTCCGAGGCTGTTCGCCACGCGGTTCGCTTCGTCGCGGACCGAGTCGAGGATGCTTCCCTCAGACCTGGTGCGCGCCTGGCGCGCTTCCGCGGTGCCGCCGTCGCCGAACAGGCGCTCGAACAGAATCCGCGGATGCGACTCGGTGTTGTTTGGCGTCGTCTCGTTGCGCCACGAGACAGTGTTCACGTAGAAGCAGTCGCCTGAGTCGCAGGAGCCCTGCGTCGGGAAATCGACGGACATCTCGATGGACGGAATGCGCGACGTCCTGCCAATCTCGCGCACCAGCAACTGATCGACCGTCGTCGCCAGCTTCACCTCGACGCCTGGCTGTGTACGGTCGTAAGCGTGTACGCCGGTCAGCCACACCGCCGATGCGCGCGGATGATCGCCCGTGCCGTCGCCGAAGGTGTCGGCCTGCAGGTGCGAGAGGCCACTGAGGACCGTGATCTTGTCGCGCAGGCTCGCGAAAGGCGAGAGCGTCGGGGTCAGCTCGAACCCGGATCCGGTCGTTGCCGGCGTCCACAGGTTCTGGATGACGCCGTTGGCGATGTAGACGAAACCGAAGCGCGGAGTGGATTTGAGGGCCCGTGCCGTGAGCGCCGGGACCATGGCGTCGAGAAACGGCAACGCGATCGTCGTGCCCATGGCACGCAGGAACGTCCGACGCGGCAGCGACTTCCTGCTCACGAACATCACTCGCCTCCAGCCTCGCGCATCTGGAACGGACGGCTCTTCACGATTCCGAGCACCAGCGAGGCCAGCGTATGGTTCGCCGGCTCGCCGTCGCGCATCACGGCGCGCACGGTGGGTGCGTCATAGTATTGCAGGTTGCGGCCAATCGCGTACATCAGCAACCGCTCCGCGACGGTGCCGACGAACTGCTCGGGCTGGCGCAGGAGTTCCTGCTTCAGTCCGGGAATTCCCTCGAATTTCGTGCCCTCCGGGAAGACGCCGGTGGCGTCGATCGGCTGCTGGCCGTCGCGCTCGCGCCATCGCCCGACCGCGTCGAAGTTCTCCATCGCGAAGCCAATCGGATCCATGCGCGCGTGGCAGCCGGCGCATGCCGGTGCCGCGCGGTGCTGGATCATCGCCTCGCGGAGCGTCAGCGGCTTGCCCGGGGCCGTCTCCGTCTTCAGCGATGGCACATCGGCGGGCGGAGGCGGCGGCGCTGCCGACAACAGGTTCTCGAGCACCCACTTGCCGCGAAGCACGGGCGACGTGCGCGTCGAGTACGACGTGATCGTCAGCAGGCTCCCCTGCCCCAGCAATCCGCCGCGGACGCTCCCGTCCGGGAACGTCACGCGACGGAAGTAGCTCCCCTTGATGTTCGGCACACCGTAGTGACGCGCGAGCCGCTCGTTCAGGAAGGTGTAATTCGCGCGCAGCAGATCGAGCAGGCTGCGGTCCTCTCTGAACACGCTGCCAATGAACAGTTCCGTCTCGCGCTGCATCGCGGTGCGGAGTGTTTCGTCGAAATCGGCAAACAGGATCTCGTCCGGCTGTTTCGACGCGATGTCCCGGAGGTAGAGCCACTGCGCCGCGAAGTTCGTGACGAGCGACTCCGACCGCGGGTCCGCGAGCATGCGGCGCACCTGCTGCTCGAGTACCTTCGCCTCCTTCAGTCGTCCCGCCGCTGCAACGTCGAGCAGCTCCTGGTCCGGGATACTGCTCCAGATGAAGAACGACAGCCGCGACGCGAGCTCGATGTCGCTGACGCGATACGCCGTGCCCGCTGCGGCGCTCGAGGGCTTGCCCTGAGCAGAGTCGAAGGGCTCCCGCTCGATGCGGAAGAGGAACTGCGGGCTCACAAGCAGGCGCTCGAGCGCCTTCTGAATCCCGAGATCGAAGCTGCCCTCCGTGCGACCGCGCTGGTAGAACGGCAGGAGGTCGCTGACGTCCGTCTCGTTCGCCGGGCGGCGATAGGCACGGCGCGCGAGCGTGGACAGAATCCGCCGCGCGCACGGAAGTTCATCCGCCGTCGAGGCCGGACGACAGACGAAGATGCGGCGCCGGCTTGGCGAATCGCCGCCACCTGTGGCCTTGAACGGTCCGCTGATCGTGACGCTGTTGATGGCCGGCTGCGTGCCGCGGCTGCGCATCCGGGGGCGAAGCGTCGCCTCGTCGCGCGCCTCGGTGCGCTGCACGAACGCGACGCCAATCAGCTTCGGGCCGGCCTTCAACGTGAGCGGAAACTCCAGCGGACCGGCCGCGGCGCCGCGCCCACGGCCGCCGGCACGTCCTCCGCCTGCACCTGCGGGGGCTGCCCCCCTGCCGGGAACCGCCGGACCAGCAATCGAGGGAGGAGCCGGATCGGGATCGGCCGGATCGGGATCGGCCGGATCGGGTTGACCGGGAGGAGTATCGACTGCGGGAGCGCCGCGGCCGCGGCCGGCGCCGCCGAGCGATCGCCGGGCGACGCGTTCGCCGTCAACAAGGATCTCGAGTTCGTGTCCCTGCGCATTGCCCACGTCCACACGGACGACATACGTGCCGTCCACGGGGAATTCGCTCCGCACGGCAATGCCGCCGCGCGTGCCGAATGGCAGTTCGTCCACGCGCTCGTCCTGTGGATGCTCGGGATCGAGGCGATGGATGTTCACCATCACCGGCATGGCGGGATCGCCGACAGCGAGGCGGCTGATCTTCCGCGCCGCGTCGAGATAGCGCTCCATGTTGCTCGGCGAAATGAACAGCAGGTCGGAGATGTTGTCGAAGCCGCTGCTGATGTTGTCCGGCGGCAGCAGGTAGTCGACGCTGACCTCGCGCGGCAGCGACTCGAGCGCGAGCAGATCGCGCACGGCGTTCCGATACTCCGTGCGGCTGAGTCGATGCGTCAGCGGCAGCTTGCCAACGTGCGGCCGCGCGGCTTCGGCGCGGTCCAGCTCTGTTTCGAGGAACGTCGCCACGCGGTCGTAGCCGGCCGCGTCCGGACGCGGCGCCCCCGGTGGCGGCATCGACTGCGTCCGCAGCTTGCGAACGATCTTCTCCCAGCCGTCGGCGCCCGCACTGACATCAGCCACGCCGGCTGGATCGATGACGAAGCCGCCGCTTTTCAGGCGCTCGTTATGGCACGTCGCGCAGTACTGCTTGAGGACAGCGGCAGACGAAGACGCGGCTGTGGCCGGCGCTACCCGGACCTGTGCGACGACGCTGTCGGCGCGCCAAAGGGCCGTCAGCATCAGCACGGCGCTCGCCGCCAGAAGTAGGTAGTGTCCGGCTTCAGCCGGACGCACACGCAAACCTCTACAGGACATTCAAATACGGAGTTATATTAACGCCGTATGCGGTTTCGCGGCTGGCTCCACGTCGTAGCCATCGGCTGCCTGATGGCGACGACATCCGTCTCGACGGCCGGGTCACCGTTGATCGACGCGGTCAAGAAACAGGATCTCCAGGCCGTTCGGGCCCTGCTGAAACAGAAGGTCAGCATCAACGCCACCGAGGCGGACGGCTTCACGGCCCTCCACTGGGCGTCGCAGCGAAACGACCTGCAGCTCGTCGATCTCCTCCTCGGCGCCGGCGCGAACGCCACGGCGTCAACGCGCTACGCCATCACGCCGCTCTATCTCGCAGCCGTCAACGGC
>DASTDQ010000279.1:0-10306 GCA_035710305.1 Vicinamibacterales bacterium
TGGCGGGCACGGAAATGGCGGTCAGCCTGGATTTCCGAGGACCCATTGGATCCCCGCCTCTCCGCACGATCGTGCGCTTCGCCGTCCAGCCAAGAAAGCCGGCATCGACCAGCGCATCGATGACAGAGCGGCAGTCCTCAGCCCCGAGCGACCACAGCCGGATGGCCTGCGGCATGGTCAACTCGAGGTCCGGCATCTCCATGAACTCCCCTCGAACGCGGTCGACGATGATGGCGAAACTCATGGCCTTCGCGTCAGCAACCTTCGGGCCATGCGGATGTCGGACGACGCCGACGAGGACCGTGGCGTGATTCCGGTGTTTCCTGCGCGTGCCTCCGGCAACGACCTCACTGGATTCACGCAACAGTGTAGGAACACCGACTCCGCGATACGGAAATGTCTGATCGGATCCACGCGACTCGACAGATGAGGCCGAAAAGCGCCGACAGTGGGCGTGCGTGAGGGCAGTGTTCTTGCTTCGTCAGGCGCTTCGATTCTCCGGGAGGGCGTTGATTGGAAGGTGAGGGCGGAGCAATGACCACGCAGGCGGCGGCCTGGACGCCAGGAGACATCAGCCAGCTCGCGTCCCAGAGCGGCAACTCGAGCGAAACGCTCACCAACATCGTCAACCTGATCAAACAACGGTTCGCCAGTGACGTGTGCTCCGTGTACCTCCTGGAGCCGGACCGCGCGAACCTCGTGCTGGCGGCGACGGTCGGCCTGCGCCCCGAAAGCGTCGGGCAGGTGCGGATGCGTGTCACCGAGGGGCTGGCCGGGCTGGTCGCCGAACAGGCGCGGCCCGTCGTGGTACAGGACGCCAGCGCGCATCCGCGCTTCAAGTACTTCCGCGACATCGGCGAGGAAGCGTACCGGACGTTTCTGGGCGTGCCCGTCATGGACCGCAGCGTGCTCCAGGGAGTGCTCGTCATCCAGACGAAGGAGCCACGCGGATTCGCTGACGATGACGTGCGGATGCTGACGGCCGCCGGCACGCAGCTGGCGCCGCTCGTGAGCGAAGCCCGCACCGAGGGTCAGTTCGTGGCACCCCTGTACCGCAGGCTTGCCGCGCTTGCGCGCAACCTGTGGTGGAGCTGGGACACCGAAAGCGTCGCCCTCTTCCGCGATCTCGATCCGATCTTGTGGCAATGGTGCGATCACAACCCGATCGCGCTGCTCCAGCAGATCGACCTGCATCAGCTCGAAGCGCGCGCCACGCAGCTCGCCCTGCACGGCCGCATCAACCACGCATACCGTCGGATGCAGGAGTACCTCCACTCGAAGCACACGTGGGGTGCGCGGCACGCCAGCGTGCTTGGTGCCCGGCCGGTCGCGTACTTTTCCGCCGAGTTCGGCCTGCACGAGTCGATGCCGATCTACTCCGGCGGTCTCGGCATCCTGGCGGGCGACCATCTCAAGAGCGCCTCGGATCTGGGCATTCCCCTCGTCGGCGTCGGTCTCTTCTACGACCAGGGGTATTTCCGGCAGCGTCTCGACGCCGACCTCTGGCAGCACGAGGAGTATGTGGACACGGATCACCGGGTGCTGCCCATGGAGCCGGCGATGGCCGCCGGCGCGCCGGTCGCCATCGACATCGAGACGCGAACGGGCCGGATCGGCGCGCGCGTGTGGCGGACGTCCGTCGGGCGCAACACGCTCTTCCTTCTCGACTCCAACGTCGAAGGAAACAGTCCGGAAGATCGAGAGCTGACCGCGCGCCTGTACGGCGGTGACGAGCGCGTGCGCATCCGCCAGGAGCTGCTCCTCGGAATCGGGGGAGTCAAAGCGCTGGCCGCGCTGGGCATCTCACCCGGCGTGGTGCACCTCAACGAGGGACACAGCGCGTTTGCCTCCCTCGAGCTGGTCAGGCGCAGGATGGACATCGAGGGAATCGGCTTCGACGAGGCGATGCGGCGCGTGGCCTCCCATGTGGTCTTTACGACTCACACGCCGGTGCCGGCCGGCCACGATCGCTTCGCCCCGGAGCTGGTCGAAGAACATCTCGGTCCGCTGCGCGACGCACTGGGCCTGTCCCGCGAGGCGCTGCTTGGACTCGGGCGTGTGCGGCCCGACGACGCAGGCGAAGAGTTCTGCATGACGGTCCTCGCGCTGAAGTCGAGTCACCGGGCCAACGCCGTGTCGTCGCTGCACGGCCATGTGTCGAGGGCGATGTGGAGGGATCTCTTCCCGGGCCTTCGAGAGGAGCACATTCCGATCGGCCATGTCACGAACGGAGTTCACGTGCACTCGTGGCTGGCGCCACAGATGCGCCTCGTGTACGAGCGCCTCCTGGGCGCGGACTGGATCACGCGAGGCAGCGACCCGGCCCTCGGGGAAGCCATCGACCGGATCGACGATGGGGAGCTCTGGGAAGCTCACCTGGCGCTGAAGGCTCGCCTGATCACCGACGTGCGTCGCCGGCTCGTGCGCCAGGCCGAGCGTCAGGGTGAGACGCCGGCCGTCATCGCGCAGCTCCGCCGGGTGCTGAGTCGCGATGCGCTCACGATTGGCTTTGCGCGCCGGTTTGCCACCTACAAGCGCGCTAATCTCCTCCTGCAGGATGTCGCAGGGCTCGAAGCGCTGGTCAACCACCCCCAGAAGCCCGTACAGCTCGTGTTTGCCGGGAAGGCGCACCCGCTCGACGGTCCGGGAAAGACCGTGCTGCAGGAAGTCGCGACGCTTGCGCGCGACCCGAGGTTCGCGGGGAAGGTCGTGTTCGTCGAAGACTACGACATCGACCTTGCCCGGCACCTCGTCCAGGGCGTCGACGTGTGGCTGAACAACCCGAGGAGGCCGCTCGAGGCGTGCGGCACGAGCGGACAGAAAGTGGTGCTCAACGGGGCGCTCAACCTCTCCGTGCTCGACGGCTGGTGGGCCGAGGCGTACGACGGTGTGAACGGATTCGCCATCGGTCGAGGCGACACGCACAGTTCGACCGCGGTGCACGACGCCCGCGACGGCGATGCGCTGGTTGACGTGCTCAGCCACGAGGTGGTGCGGCTCTACTACGAACGCGACCGGGACGGCCTGCCTCGGGAGTGGATCTCACGCGTCAAACACGCAATCCGGACGCTCGGCTGGCGCTTCAGTGCCGACCGCATGGTGATGGACTACGTGCTCAAGGCGTACATTCCCTCCGTCGGTGGCACGAGCAGCGACATTCGCGGTTCCTGACGGCGGGCCCTGTCCAACAAGGCGATATCATGAGGACTGGTCGTCTCGCGGGAGGGGTGGATGGGTCGTTGGGTTCGATTCTCGCTGGTTGTCCTGGCCGCGCTGACGCCCGTCGTCACGGCGTCCGGACAGTCGTCTGGTGCAGGCGCGAAGGGCAGCTACGCGCCGCCGAAAACATCGTGGGGCGATCCGGATCTTCAAGGCATCTGGCCGGGCACCGACATGGTCGGCGTGCCATTCGAGCGGCCGGACCAGTTCGGCACCCGCCTGTACCTGACCGACGCCGAGCTCGACGAACGGCAGAAGCAGGCCGCGAGGCAGGAGGAAGTGGACGTCCTCGATTTCGATCTGGAGAAGCCGCCGCCGGAGATCGTCGCGCTCGGCGACGTCGGAGGAGTGACCTCTCCGCCGCCGCACTGGCTGGAGCGCGGCGTCCCGTCGCGCCAGTCATCGCTGATCGTCCAGCCGGCCAACGGCAGGATGCCCGCGATGACACCCGAGGGCGCAGCCAGGCAGAAAACCGCGGGCGGCACCTACACGAAGCAGACCGGCTTTGCGAGCGCAGCCGACCTCGGGCCCTACGACCGTTGCATCTCGCGCGGCGTTGTCGGATCGATGATGCCGGTCGTCTACAACAACGGAAACCAGATCATCCAGGCGCCGGGGTACGTCGCCTTCCACAACGAGATGATTCACGAGACACGCATCATCCCGCTCGACGGCCGCGCGCCGCTGCCGGCGGCGATGAAGTCCTACATGGGGTCGTCGAGAGGCCGCTGGGAGGGCAACACGCTCGTGGTGCGGACGACGAACCTGAACGGGAAGACCGGCATGCAGGGCAACGGCATGATGCTGATTCCGAGCGACGCGCTGGTGCTGGAGGAGCGCTTCATTCCGGTGTCGGCCGACGTCCTGCAGTACGAGGTGACGATCGACGACCCGAAGACGTGGACCGCGCCCTGGAAGGTCTCGTTCCCGCTGAAGCGGGATCAGGAGTACCAGATCTTCGAGTACGCGTGCCACGAGGGGAACTACGCCATGCGCAACTCGCTCTCAGCGTCGCGCGCCGACGAGCGGTCGCGGTAGCGGGTCAGACTACAACAACAACGCCTCCACCCGGTGAGCGTGCACGCCCACCGCGCACGGCGACCACGCGAACACGGTGAATCGCCCGTCTTGCGAGGCGACGAGCGCGATAGCGTCCCGTTGATCGTGCACGAACTGTGCTGCCGAAAGATGCCGTGTCCCGCCAAGCTGCACGGGTGAGATCACCGACGCCGTACCTCCTTCGATCGGCTCGGTCAGCGTGATCTCGTCCACCCGTGGCGCTCCCCGCCGCCGGGCGATCTTCGCGCCGAATGCCAGGAGCTCGTAGGAGTCGGTCAAGAGCGTCGCGCCGTCGACGGCCGTCAGCCCCGCAATCGCGTCCACCGTCTCCCGAAGTGCTTCCTGCCACGTGTCGGAGCGGCGTTCGCTGCGCCCCTCGCGGATCAAGTCGGCAAGCTCGCGGTACGGAGGCTCGACGGCGTACGGGATCGGGCTCACGATCGATTCGCGCCATTGATCGGTGCCGGCGGGAACGATGAGCAGCGTCCCACCGCGGCGGTGGGTGCGCATCGAGACGGCAAGCTGCACCAGCACGTTGATCGGACCGGCCCACGATGCCGGTGAATCGAAGCCGAGGAGCGACGTCAGGAGCGCGGGGCAGTCGGGAAGGCTCGAGGCCGTCTCGTCAACGATCTTGATCTGATCGCCTTCCAGTACCGCCACGTTGACGTACTTCCCGGACTGCTCGCCGCGGTGATGTTTCACCACGAGAAGCCCCGGCTCGACCACCTCGAGGACGAAACAGAGCGGAGGAATCGTGTGCGTCGTTCCCCACACGCTCAACTCCCCGTTTCGGGGCCACACGCCGAGATGGATCCCGGCTCGATCGACCACCGGAGCCACCTTGGTCAGAACGCCGGGGTCGAGGGCAAGCGGACGCTCGAGGAGCATCGGGTACGGGTCGAGGTCGGGAGGGAGGAACGCGAGCGAGATCTTCGGGACGTAGCCTTCCTCGCGTCTCAAGCTCGCCCAGAACGCCGCGTCGATCATGGTCTCGATCGCGTCCGCCGTGGGGAGCGGCGCCACGTGCTCGTCACCGCGTTGTCGAGCGGCCTCGAGGTGTTGAGCGAAGTAGGCCTCGACCTTCGGCGCGACCAGTTGCGCCGCGGGATGCTTGTGGCGGCTCACACGGCCAGCATACCTCGGGCGTACGCTCTCGCCCACGTCTCCCGGGCTCAGCCCGCCGGGCTCGGGATCTGCCGTCGGAAGAACCAGCGCCGCACCGTCCGGATGATGACGGCGGCAAAGACCGCGATCGCTCCAAGCAGGACGGCCGCGACGACGAGCGCCGCGATCGGGTGCTTCAGCGCCAGGTACCCCAGCCCCACCACGAACACGTCCTCGCCGAGGCTGAGCGCCCAGTTCGACAGCGGCTCGGGACTCGTGTTGGCCATGGCCCTCGTGCTGGTCTTGGTAAGGTGACTGCTCGCGGCGATCGTGCCGCCGAGCAGCGCGACGAGACCTTCGACGGGTGTTGACGCGTCGCCCAGCGTGGCGACGGCGATGAGCGCTCCGCCGACTGGGCGGATGAACGTGTGGATCATGTCCCACACGGAATCGAAGTACGGGATCTTGTCGGCGAAGAACTCGACGGCATACATGACGATGGCCGCGCCGATCACGACGTCGTTGTTGAATACCTGAAACTGCGCCGGAAGCTCGACCCAGCCGTACCGCGACGCCAGCCCCAGGATCGCCACCGTGGCATAGAGGTTCACGCCAGCGGCGAAGGAGAAGCCGAGCGTGCGCCCCAGCGTGATCAGGTCCATGCGGTAAAGCCTCCGACAATGTACTTACGTCGGTGCGGGCCCCCCCGGTTCCAGGAGCGCTCGCGGGTTCACGAGGTCGGGGTGGCGCCGCGCGAACGCGCGCAGAGGGTCCTCGGGAAGACGCCCGTAGGCGTCGGTTCCGCTGAAGCTCCAGGGCCACGCGCCGGCGTACCCCGCCGTCAGGGCAAACTCCAAGTACCGTTCGAGTTCGGTCGGTGGACGAGCCGAGTCAGCGGGATGCTGCCGCGGGCCGTTGGCGGGAAACTCGCCCAGGATGACCGGGCGCCTCACGCCGAGCGAGGCCGCCGGCAGGCCTAACACGTCGGCGTCGCGTTCCGGATGCCGGGTGTCCGGGTACGAGTGCACCTGCAACACGTCGAGACCGAGCTGGTCGTCGTCCCAGGCCCACAGGTTGTGCAGCCGCGCGGCGGCGATCGTGGTGAACGCGCCGGTGTGCTCGTGGACGATCGCGCTCAGCCCCGCGACGAGCTCCGCGAGCGATTCGAAGGGGAGTGGGCGCCGGACGTGAGCGCTGACATCGCGTTCCCACTCCTCGACGACGAAGTCGGGTTCGTTCATGAACTCGAAGGCGAAGACATGCGGACCCAGATCGGCGCGTTCCCCCTTGCGGCCGTACCGCCGCACGAGCGGTTCGAGGACGGTTCTCATCAGCGCGTCGCGACCCTCCTGCACCCGGAGCACGTGCGCGCGGCCGTGGGGCAGCCGCGTCTCGAGAAGCAGGCCGGTTGCCGGATCCGCGATCACGTCGGGGACCTCGTCGAACATCCAGCGATGGTCGAGCAGCACGAGATTCAGGCGCATGTTCGCGCCGCGGGCGATCTCGAGCGCGGCGTCGACGTCCGAGAACAGATGGGGGTCGGGGCCGGCCGGCCGGCCGCCCTCGTCATACGTGATGCCCGACCGACCGTCGGCAAAGACGAACCATCTCGCCACGGTGAAGCCGAGCGACGCCATCCGCGAGAAATCGGACTCGATCCGTTGACGCCGGGTGGAGACGCCGGCGTGGGTGCCCCATACGTTGGCCCCGAAGTCGAGGCCGTAGCAACTCGAGGTCCCGTCGGTTGACCACGGGTAGTTGCAGCCGTGCCAGAACATGACGTTCGGAGTCTACGTCACGGACGCCAACCACAGAGACACAGAGGACACAGAGATGCTCTCTTGCGAGAGAGCAACCCCTGTGCTCTCTGTGACTCTGTGGTTAGCGTACGTGTCTGGAATGATCGGGATCAGTTCGCGGCCGCGTACCACCGGCGGGAGCGGACGTTGTGATCATCGTTGCGCGTCCGGACCTCGATTCTCCGCAGGCCGCTGGCCGTCGCCGGCTCGAAGGCGATCAGGTACTGATGATGGAGCTCGTCGAGCAGGCGCGTCGCCGCCTGGTGAACGATCGACGGGCTGCCGGAGAAGAAGTGGTCTCCGCCCGTCGCGCGCGCCAGGTCGAAGAGGTCGCTGCGTCGCTCGGCCACGGTCTTCTCGTTCGCCACGGTCTCCGGGTTCAGATCGCCCACGGCAAAGACGTACACGGGCACGTCGATCGTGCTCGCAATCGCCGCCACCTGCTGCGGCGTGTACGTGCTCGCGTTGTCCCACCCGTCGGTGATGACGACGACGGCGCGACGTTTCTGGGTACCCTTGGCCACGGCAGCCGCCGTGCCGGCGATCGCGTCGTAGATCGATGTCGATCCGAACGGGGCGACTTCTCCGAGTCCCGTCTGGATGTGGTCGAACTCGGCCGTGAACTCGCGGAGCGTGAGCAGGCGCGTATCGAAGCTCATGAGCGCCGCCCGATCCTGATCGCGCCGCAGCCTGGTCAGGATCATGTGACAAATCAGCCGCGACGCGTCGCCTGACGTCCCCACCTTCATGCTCCCGCTGCCGTCGACGAGCAACGCGAGGTTGGCGGGAGATCCGTCGTCGGCTTGCATCCCGATGATCGTCCGCCGCTGCCCCTCGTCCGTGACGATGAAGTCCTTGGACGTGAGGGATCGAACGACGCGCCCCTTTTTGTCGCGGACGGTGGCCGCGACCGAGACGAGGTCAACGCCGGACTTGAAGGTGGCCTGCGTCCCGTCGGACTGCGCGGCCGTCGGCCCGCACATCAGAAACGCGAGCAGCGGTAGAAGCGTAAGACTCACGAGCCGGCGTACGTGCATGGTTCTTCCCAGAGTCACTTCGAGTAGAGGGCTCGATCTTTCGTCTCGGCCGTTCCGGCGCAAATCTTTAGCAGCCAGGACTTCCTCTATGGTAGCCTGCGCCGCCCGGAATGGGCCGAGGAGGTTGCACGCGTATGGGCAAATACGTCGTCGAGTGTGTCGGCACGTTTTTCCTGGTGCTCACCATTGGCATGACGGTGATTGAACCCGGTGCAGGGTCGCTCGCGCCGCTTGCGATCGGCGCGGCCTTGATGGTGATGGTGTTTGCCGGCGGGCACGTGTCGGGCGCCCACTACAACCCGGCCGTCACGCTGGCCGTCTGGCTGCGCGGGAAATGTCCCTCCAGGGACGTGCCGATCTACATGGGGGTGCAGGTCGTCGGCGGCCTGATTGCCGCCGCCGCCGTCGGCGTGCTGAAGGGTTCGGCAATGGCCCAGGTCACGGAACGGTCGCTCGACGTAGCTCAGGCGCTCCTGGCGGAATTCCTGTTTACCTTCGCCCTGGCCTGGGTGGTGCTGAACGTGGCGACCGCGAAGGGGACGAGCGGCAACTCCTTCTACGGCCTTGCGATCGGTTTCACCGTGATGACCGGAGCGTTCGCCGTCGGCGGTGTGTCCGGCGGAGCGTTCAATCCGGCTGTGGCCGTCGGGGCGACGGCGATGGGTCTGGCCGCCGTGTCCAACCTCTGGATCTATCTCGTGGCCGATTTCGCAGGCGCGGCCGTTGCCGCGGTGACCTTCAAGACCGTCAACCCGCAGGACAAGTAACATTCTGGCGTGCATCCGCATCTAGCAGAGGTCCTCGGGCGTCTCGACGCGGCGGGCGGCGCAGTCAGCGCCGCCGTTGCCGGCGTGCCAGAAGGCCTGCGCCGCACTCGCCCGGCGCCCGGGCGCTGGTCGGTGGCCGAGGTGCTCGAGCATCTGGCGCTCGTCGATCGTTCCTTCGCCCAGCGGATGGCCGACGCGATCGCGGAGGCGCGCGTCGCCGGGCTCGGCCCGGAGGACCGGCAGCGGGATCCGCTCCCGCCGGCCATCGCGCATCGCATGGCCGACCGCAGCGAGGCGCGCGAAGCGCGTGAAGCGTTGCGGCCGGCGGGCAGCCTCGACGCGGCGGCGGCTGCTGCCGAACTGGACGCGGCGCGCGACGCCGTCCGGCAGGCCGTCTCCCCCGCAGACGGACTGGCCCTCGGCTCGGTCAGCGCGGAACATCGCATCTTCGGATCGCTCACGATGTACCAGTGGGTCGAGCTGACGGCCGCCCACGAGATGCGGCACGCGGATCAGATTCGGGAAATCGCAGGCGCGCTCGGCCGCTAGCTATCTTCCTTCCCTCTCGAGCGTCAGCTCGATTCGCCGATCGGGCACCAGCCACATCAATGCGACTGCCACATACAGCGCGTCGGAGAGCCACTGGTTGACGAATGCCAGCGGGATGGCGGCTGCGTAGAACACCGGCGAGAGCTTGCCCTTCAGGTCGCGGCCGATCGCCCTGGCGAGCACCGAGTCGGATCCGTGTTGCAGGAGGATCGTCTTCTGCAGGATCCAGTAGGCCACCGCGGCCAGAAGCATCACGACGCCGTAGACGGCCGTGGGTTCGGGGGCGGAGTGATTGTGACCCATCCAGCCGGTGACAAACGGCACGAGCGACAGCCAGAACAGCAGGTGCAGGTTCGCCCACAGAATCCGGCCGTTGATGCGCTGCGCGGAGTGCAGCAGGTGGTGGTGATTGCTCCAGTAGATACCGATGTACGCGAAGCTGAGGACGTAGGTGAGGAACACGGGAGCCACCGGACGGAGCGCGGACCACTCCGGGCCTTCCGGTTCCGGCAACTCGAGGACCATGATCGTGATGATGATCGCGATCACTCCGTCGCTGAAGGCTTCGATTCGTCCTCGTGTCATCGTCGATGTTGTATTCGAGAGAGAATAGTAGCGTGGAACCGGTACTGGAGCTGCAAGGCGCGACGCTCGTGAGAGGGCGCGCGCGCGTGCTCGACGACCTGACGCTGACGATCCAGCACGGGGAACACTCCGTCATCCTCGGCCCGAACGGCGCGGGCAAGACCTCGCTCATTCGCATGCTGAC
>DASTDQ010000280.1:0-7663 GCA_035710305.1 Vicinamibacterales bacterium
TCGTGATCGTCTCCAGGCGCGCGATCGCGCTGGAGTAATCTGCTTCCGCCAGCTCGAACTGCGCCGCGACCGAGATCGGCTCGGCCCCGCCCGGCCCGGCCTGCGCGAGCCTCACCCCCTGCTCGTTGGCGGGCACGAGGCCAGCGCCCACCCAGGACATCGTGGCGACGAGCATCATGGCCACTGCGGACGAGGCGAGCGTCCGCCACGTGAACCCCCAGCGCCCGGGCCCGCGCTCGGACTCGATCGCAGCCGAGATCCGCGTCCAGAGAAATGGCGACGGAACTTCGGCCTCCAGCGCCTGCGCGGCCCCCAGAATCGTTCCGAAGTCGGCGACGAGCGCCGTGCAGCGACTGCACGTCGAGAGATGGGCCTCGAAAGCCGAGCGCGCGTCCCCCTCGAGCGTGCCGTCCACGTAGTCGCCGAGCTCGATTTCGTAGTCCTGGCAGGTCATGACTTCGTCTCGTTCAACATCCCCCGCAGCTTCATGCGCGCTTTGTGCACCTGCGACTTCGACGTCCCCTCCGACACGCCCAGAAGCCTTGCGACCTCGTGATGCTCGAACCCCTGGACGTCGTGCAGGACGAACGCCGCGCGGCATCCCTCGGGCAGCCTGCCGATAGCGCGCTCGAGGTCGATGCGACTGACGGCTGACGGGACCACCGGAGCGGCCGCCGCCGGCTCCGCCGCCCGCTCGTCGTCCAGCGATTCGGTGACGCGCGTCATTCTCGTCTGCCGACCCCTCAGGAAGTCGAGGCAGTGATTGACCGTCAACCGGTACAGCCACGTGCCCAGCGTCGAGTCACCCCTGAAGCTCCCCAGCTTCCGGTGGGCGTGGAGGAATACCTCCTGCAGGACGTCCTCGGCCTCGGTTGCCGACGCCGTCATCCGAAACACCAGGTTGTACAACCGCCCCGCGTGCGCCCGATACAGCTCCTCGAATGCCTGGGAGTCGCCCTGTTGGCAACGCTGCGCCAGTTCCAGGTCGACTGCTCTCACAGCTTCTGATGGGTTAGACGGCCGTCTGACCGAGCCGCGTTGCCGCGTGACGACGTCCTTCATCAACGCCACATGGTCGAAGACGTGTCGAAGGCCCGGCTGGTTCAGCCCAAGTGGCCAGATCTGCCCCCGCGGGCCTGTTTTTTCCCGCCTTGCCAGCGGACGGCAGCGAAATTGCGGACGCGCCGGACGCCAACGTCGAGCGCCTCGGCGCGCAGCAGCTCCCGCTTGAGGTGCGGGCTGCCTCCGAAGCCTCCCAGCAGTCCACCGGCGCTGATGACGCGATGGCAGGGCGTTGCCGGGTCCCGGCAGTCCCGCATGATCGTTCCGACGGCCCGGCACGCCCGTGGCGAACCGGCAAGGGCGGCGATGTCGCCGTAGGTGGCGACTCGCCCGGGCGGAATCCGCCGAACGGCTGCCAATACTCGCTGCTTGAACGACATCGACGGCTACGTCACCAGGTTCCCGGGAGGTTCCTTCCCTCGGCCTTCGACATCCGGATTCCGGCGAACCGGGCCAGCGTCGGTGCGATGTCCGCAGGCGAGGCCGTCGATCGATCGTGCCCCCGCCGCGCGCTGCCGCCGAAAATGATCAGAGGCACGTGCTGGTCGTATTCGTGCAGCGTCCCGTGCGTCGTCGCGGTGGCATTGGCCCGGCCGGCGAAGTACCAGTATTCCCTTGGCACGAGCACGAGGTCGCCGCTTCGCCTTTCGATGTGGCTGAGCGCGGCCGTCTTCACAACCGGGTCCGGGCTCCGGTCCGACAGCTGGTCGGCCCGCAGCACGTGCGTGATGCCCGGAATCTCTTTCAGCGCGTGCTCGAGCGCCAGCATCGTCGAAGGCGCCTGCCTGAGCCGATCGAGAAGGCCAGGCGCGAGGAACACGTCGCTGAAGCTCGTGGCCTCGACGTACGAGCCCTGGGCCAGCGGACCGAAGTGCGCGGCGAGCGTCTCGTCGATCCGTTCGCGAACGTCCTCGCCGGCGATGCGGCCGCCCCGCGGGGCCATGGCGATGGGCGCGACGCCGTGGTCGGCCGTCAGTGCCAGCATGTAGTTGAGCCGTCCAACCTTCGCGTCGAGGTGAGCGATCAGCCGTTTCAGCGTCGCATCGAGCTGCCGCAGGACCTCTTCGATCTCGCGGCTCTCGGGTCCGAACCTGTGTCCGACGTCGTCGAGCACCGAGAAGCTGATGCCGAGGAAGTCGGTCGTGTCGCGCTGGCCGAGGGCAAAGCTGTCGATCAGCGATTCGGCCATGCGCTCGAGGTACGCGTCGGCAAACGGAGTGGACTGCCACAGGTCGAAGAACTGTGAGTCGGGCCCGCTGCGGCCGACGAGCGGATGCGGGAACAGTCCGGACCATCCGGGCAGAGGCCGTTCACCGACGCCGGCGTCGCGCATCACGTAGGTACTCGCCGGCGCAGACAGCGTCCAGACCTTGCCGTGGTCGCCCTCGAAAGGATGCCCGTCGATAAAGGCCTTCACCTCTGGCACCGGCCCGGGGGAGTACGCGCGAGACGTCGCGAAGGATCCGGCCTGATCGTCGAACCACACGACGGCATCCCCCGCGTGTCCCGCCAGACCGATCGCGCTGTACGACTTGAGCGACAGTGCCACGACACGCGCCCCCGGCCTCTGGGCGCGCAGTTCGTCGGCCAGCGTAGGCGCGAGCATCCACTTCGCGCTGTTGCCCGATCGAACCGGGCGGCCGTAGGTGATGTCCGGCGTGTCGGGGTCGCCCGTGCACAGGATCATGCGGCGTGACTCGCGATCCCACCAGGTGTTGCTGACCATCCCGTGTGTGCGCGGCTGCGTGCCGGTGCCGATCGTCGAATGCCCGGCGCAGGTCACCGTTCCGAGGTACGGGTATCGGGCGTTGTCGAAATTCAGGCCTTCGTCGAGCAAGAGCCGGAATCCCCCCTGCCAGTGCCGATTGAAGGTCTGCAGATAGTCCGCGCGGAGCTGATCGACGACGAGGATTACGACGAGTCGCGGCGAGCTCTGTGCGGAGAGCCCGCTGATCACGATGACGAGAGCGAGAAGAAGGCCGAACAGGCAAGCGGTCCGACGCATGTACCAGTAGTGTAATGGGGTCGGGAGTCATTTCTTGAGGACACTCTGATCTGACTGATCCGACAGGACTCCTGGACTCGGGAAGTGTCCTCGAGAAATGACTCCCGACCCCGTTTTACAGATGAACCAGCGGATCGATGCCGTACTGCTCGGGGTCGAGCGGCTTCAGAATCGATCTGGACTCGCCCTCGTGAAGCTCCCAGAGGTTCAGATCGCGAGGCGTCGCCATGGACTGGCCATCGCGATCGATCAGCACGCGGACCTGCGGGCGGTACGGATCGGGGGCGTGCGGCTTGAGCACGACGGCGACTTCTCCCGAGTCGAGCCGCACGAGGTTGCCGGCCGGGTAGATCCCCACGAGCTGCACGAAGCGACGGACCAGGTTCTGGTCGAACTGCTTTCCGTCGTTTCTCTGCAGCACCGCCAGGATGCGATCGGTGGGGTGGGCTGCCTGATAGACGCGTTGGGAACGCATCGCGTCGTACACGTCAGCGATCCCGCAGAGCGTCGTGCCCAGGTTGAGCTGAGGACGAACGGCCGCGGGATAGCCAGTGCCGTCGGCGCGCAGATGGTGCTCGAAGGCGACGATCGGCGCCAGCGTGGGCATCTCCGGCGTCCTACGAAGGATCTCGGCGCCGTCGACGGTGTGCTTCTTCAGGATCGTGTACTCGTCGTCGGTCAGCTTGCCGGGCTTGTTGAGGATCTCGTTCGGCGTCTTCACCTTGCCGATGTCGTGCATGAGCGCCGCCATACCGAACTCGCGCAGCATGGATCCATCGATGCCGACGCCGCGCGCCTGTCCCATGGTGAGGATCGACACGTTCACCATGTGCGTGAAGGTGTAGTTGTCGTAGTTCTTGAGGGCGGTCAGCGAGAGCAGCGCCGTGCGGTTCTGCGCGACCGCCTGCGCGAGTGAATCCACCATCTCCTGCGCGGCATCCGCGTCGGGCTTGCCCTCCGACGTGGCGCTCTCCCACAGATCGCCCGCCACCTTCACCGCGTCGTCGTACAGCCTGCGGAACGTGGCGATGTCGCCCTGCGACGCGGTCACCTGCTCTTCGAGGTCGAGACGGCCGACCCGGATGTGCGGGAGACTTGACAACACCTCCGTCTGCACGCGGTTTTCGGCTTTCGCGATCGTCTCGACCAACTGCTCGACCTCGCGTTCGTGCACGCCTCGATCGATGACGATGCGCTCGATGCCCAGGTGGCGCAGACGCTTCATCAGCTCGCCCATCGTCTCGGCCGCGCGAGCCAGCGGGATGTCGCCGACGACGAGGTCCTCGCCCACGATGCCGACGGCCACCGATGGCAGCGCCTCGTGCAGCGACGCGATCGAGTCGAGCAGGGCGATGACGTTGCGCCGCACGAGGGGGTGTCCGGGCGAATACAGGTTGATACCGCGGATCGCCGCCGCCAGACGGCGCGACAGCTCCTCGGCCAGCCGCGCACGCTGCTGAACGTTCACGCCTGGCTCCCTTCCCGCCCGGGCAGCTGGGCAATCTGCGCGCGAGCCGCCCTTCGGACACCGCGGCTTCCTGCCGCGGCTGCCGCCTCGAGAACCGCCACGGATTCGGGCGTGCCCAGCCGTCTCAGGGAATTGGCCGCGGCCTGCTGGAGCGCTGTCGTCCGAAAGAGCGCCCACCAGTCCCGGTAGTGGAGGACCTGCTCCAGGGCACGGACCGACTCGGCGCGCGGCGTCATCTTCCCCAGCGCTTCGACCATCGACAAATGGAAGCCCGCCAGTTTGCCTCGCAGGCGCGAATGCGACAAGAGGTACGCGAAGAGCGGCCCTGCCTTGTCGTCGCGAAGGTTGACGAGCTCCATGAGCGCCGTGTCGCGCGGCGTATCCGCTTCGAGGAGCAGCCGTTGCAGGACGGCGTACGCCTTGTCGGTCCCGATTTCGACGATAGCGTGGATCGACTCCCGCTGCACCGCCGGGTCGTCGTCGCCGAGCATCGACGCCAGCTCCGACAACGCCTCTGCGCCGCCGGCGCCGCGCAGGAGCGTGACGGCCGTGCGCCGCACGGCGGGGTTCGACGAGTTCTTGAGCTGTTCGACCGACCGCCGGCCTGCGGCGCCGAAGCCGAGCAGCAGCACGCCGAGTCGCCGGACGGCGACGTTGCTCTCCTCCCGCGTCAGCGCGTCGGCCAGCGACCGCACGAGCCCGGGGCCCAGCGCCTGGCAGAGCCGCGCGTACCGCTCGACCTCGTCATCTTTGATCGTCCGGAGCTGGTGGCCGACGTGGCGAGCGAGCGGGCCGGTGCACAGGCGGTCGACGACGCGCGCGGCACACGCGCGCAGCGCAGGACGACCGCCCGCCTTGGTGTCGCCGACGATGGCCTCGATGAGGGCCTGCGCGCTCGAGGCATCTCCGGCGAGAGTCCGGTGCTCGGCCTCCGACGCCGCGATGTGCGCCACAGGCTCCCACGCGTCGGGTACTTCCTCGATGCGCAGCAGATCGAGCAGCATGTCGAGATCGAGCCGCAGCAGTGCGGGCTCGGTCACCGTGGCGACCCACGCCTGAACCCGTTCCGGCGGGTCATCCGAAACCCGCTCGACCTCCACCGCCTGACGCCGTGCGGCTGACAGTTCTCGCCCGTACTGTTCCGACACCCACGACTCGTCGGAGTACGAAATCATCGAATACGACATCACCATGTTGGCGACGTTCTGCCAGATCTGATCGAAGTCCGGGTCGGCGCCGAGATCGCCTTGAAGCGCCTCCCCTTTGGCCAGCCGCACCACCCGCTCCTTCTGCTCGGCGCTGGGCACGAGGGCGTCGAGCGCCTGGGCGAGCCGTTGCGTCGCGCCCCGCTCAGCCGTTACCGATCGCGCCATGAACGACGCCATGGTCTGGTGGGTCATCTGCCCGGCCACGGCAGACGCCGTTGCCGCCTCATCCGGCTGGCCCGACTGCCGCCGCTCGAGCATGGCGATCATCGTGTCCGGTGTGAGGCCCGCGCAGGATGCCGCGATGGTCTGCACGGCCCGCTCGCCCTCAGCCTCGCCGCGCGCTTTCGCGGCCTCGATCGCGTTTTTCATCAGCTGCAGCAGGGCCGCGACGCGCGCGCTGACCTCGATGCCATCGGGGGCAGCCGTGTGGATCCGATTGAGCAGCGCCGCGAAGCGGGCCGGATCGCCGAGCGCGTCGAGCAGCGATGCCAGCGCGCGCTCGTCGAGCGCGGTCTCGCCCTTGAGGCAGCTGGCCACGATGCGATCCCATTCGGCCTCGCCGCCACCCCGCTCGCGCAGCACCTCTGCGTAGTCGATTTCGCGGATCTCGAAGCGCGTACGGCCCGTGCGCGTCCAGACGCTGGACACGCCGCCGTCCGCCATCAGCTCCTCTGTCGGCCGTGCCAGCATCACGAGGAACGTGTGCCAGTCATCGGCGTCGGCCTCCCGACGGATCGTCAGGACGCCAATCAGCCTGTCGTGCAGCAGCGACGCCAGCTCCCCGATCGACGGGTCCGGCCGCAGCGGCGCGCGGTCACCGATCGTGAGCATGTCACGCTGCACCGTCAGCGTGACCGAGCCGTCCTTCGCCAGCCGGCCCGCGGCGTTCACGACGCGCGAGAGGGACACGCCGATGGAGGGATGCGTCTTGGGATAGAGCGACACCGCGCGTGCCGCGGCTCTGCACGTTCGGGCGAACTCGGCCAGCTGTCCGCTCTGTTCGGGGGACAGCGCCTCGGTCGGCGCCGGCGTCGTCATGGACAAACTGATTCTAAGGCAGCGGCAGTTATACTGCGCCCGATGTCTTTCGCCGACGTCATCGCCCGCAAACGAGACGGGCACGCCCTCCGCCAGGAAGACATCGAGGCATTCGTGCGCGGCGTGACCGACGGCAGCCTTCCCGACTATCAGGCATCGGCCCTGCTCATGGCGATCGTGCTCAAGGGCATGACCGATCAGGAGACGGCATGGCTGGCCGGCGCGATGGTGCGCTCCGGCGAACGCGTCGATCTGTCGGATGTGTCCGGAGTCACCGTCGGCAAGCACAGCACGGGCGGGGTGGGCGACAAGGTGTCCATCGTGCTCGCCCCTGTTGCGGCCGCGTGCGGCGTCGTCGTGCCGAAGATGTCGGGCCGGGGACTCGGCCATACGGGCGGCACGCTCGACAAGCTGGAATCGATTCCCGGCTACCGCATCGACCTCACGATCGACGAGTTCAAGCAGGTGCTCAGGGAGGTCGGCACGAGCATCATCGGCCAGACGAAGACGCTCGCGCCGGCCGACAAGAAGCTCTACGCGCTGCGTGACGTGACGGCGACGATCGAGAGCATCCCGTTGATCTCGACCTCGATCATGAGCAAGAAGCTCGCTGAGGGGAGCAGCGCCCTCGTCCTGGACGTCAAGTGCGGCGACGGAGCGTTCATGAAGGACCTCGCACGGGCGCGGGCGCTGGCCGCCTCGATGGTGGCGATCGGTACGCACGCGGGCGTACGTACCGAAGCCGTGATCACGAACATGGATGCCCCTCTCGGCCGCGCCGTCGGCAACTCCCTCGAGATCGTCGAGTGCCTCGACACGCTGAAAGGGAACGGGCCGCCGGATCTCGTGGAAGAAGTCCAGGTCCTGGCCGCGCGGATGGTG
>DASTDQ010000281.1:0-2054 GCA_035710305.1 Vicinamibacterales bacterium
CGCCGGCGTCTCGAACGCGACGCCGTCCACGGCGCTGAACCGCGCCATCGCCGCCTTCACCTGCTCGCGGTCGCCGGTGAAGTCGGCGACGACGTTCAACGCGACATCGACGGTGGCGACGGCCACCAGATCCGCCTCCGCCATCTGCGTGTCGAGGTACTCGACCGCCGCCTTTCCGGCGCGCGTCAATTCCTCCGGCTGCATCGAGCTCAGGTCGAACAACAGCACGATGAGCCGGCGCCCCGCGAGATCCTCGCGCTTGACTGGCTCGGGTTCGGGCGCCGGGGCACGCTCGGTCGTCACGCCCTGCGTTCCCACGGCGAGCACCGGCGGGCCCGGCGAGTCGGGCGCGCGCTCCGTCGTCACTTCCTCGACGTCGAACGAGACGATCTGCTGCGGCCGGTTGTCCTCCCGCACCTCGAAATCCGCGGCCGTCAGGCCGCGAACGGCGTTGCCGGACCGATCGCGGACCACCACGTCCACGACGACGAGCTCGACGTCCGATCGGAACGTGGCCCGGGGGGCCTGCTGTGCCGCCGGGGATGCGGTGATCGAGACGAGCGCCGCCGAGAGAGCCAGGAGGGTCTTGCGCATCAGAACCTGAACCTCACGTTCAGCCCGACGCTGCGCATCGGCCGGATCGAGACGACCTGCCCGAAGGTCGGCGAGTTCACCGTCGTATCGATGCCGCCGAACCGGACCGTGTTGAGCAGGTTGGTCCCCTGCACCCGGATCGAAATCGTCTGATTGTTCGTCAGCCGGACGTCGCGTCCGATCGACGCGTCGAACTGCATGTTGGCCGGCCCGACGATCGTGTTGCGGCCGGCGCTGCCGAAGCGGCCGGGCGGCGGGAGAGCGAATGCCGACGTGTTGAAGAACTGGAGCAGGTCGGGATCGTCAATGCCGATCTGATCGCCGCTGTAATCGGCGCGCAGCGTGCCGTAGGTGCCCCGCGCGACGTCCGAGGCGGCCCCGAGGATCCGCGCCGTGAACGGATTGCCGGACGCGGACGTGAACGAGGCGGAGAGCGTCCAGTCGGTCAGCATCGCGGCCCACGGGCCGCCCTGATTCAACCATTGACGATTCGCGCCGAACGGCAGCTCGACCGACAGGTTTGCGGAGAGCTGGTGCAGCTGGTCGAAGCTCGAGCGACCCCATTCGGCCTCGAGATCGCGATCGTTTTGCGCAACCACGCGGGCGCCGCCGCCGATCGACGAGGCATCGTCCATCGACCTGGCGATCGTGTAGTTGATCTGCCCCGCGATGCCGCGCGACTGCTGCCGCCGCAGACGGATGGTCCCGGCGTGCAGGAGCGAGCTCCCCTCGGAGCTCTGCCAGATGAACGGCTGAACGCCCTCGATCCGCAGACCCAACGGGTCTCGATTGGGCGCCCGGAGCAGGTCCAGCAGCGCTCCCCGCGTGGCGGTGTAGCCGCCGCCAAGCTGCCAGCCGCGGAACAGGTTGTGATCCATGTCCACGTTCCAGGTGTGGATCACGCCGAGCTTGTAGTTCTTGTCGATGCCGAAGTTGTTCGTGGTCGCGTCGGGAGCGACGGTGGCGAACGGGTCGGACATCGTGAGCGACTCGGAGGCCGACCCGAGGGCCGTGTTGGTCACGGCGAAGGGCGGCTGCGCGGTGAGCTGGCGCGCAATCGACGAGTAGGCTCCGTTGTTGAAGCCGATGCTGTAGCCGCCTCGAACGACGGTCCGCGGCGACATGCGCCAGGCGAGCCCGACGCGCGGCGCGATGTTGTTGTAGTCGCCGTACACGAGCGCCGCCGGGAACGCGCCGGTATAGATCCCGCTTTCTCCGGACATGACCGGGACTGCGCCGGTGAAATCCGGCGCCACGTCCAGGTTGACCATCTGGCCGTTCGCTTCGGTGTAGGGACGGACGGCTTCGTACCGGGCGCCGAGATTCAACGTCAGGTTCCCTCGCCACCGCCAGTCGTCCTGCACGAACAGATTGAAGGCCCGCCCCTTGAGGACGACCTCGTCGGTGTACTGCACCGTGGCCTGCTGGGGCATGCCGAGCAGGAAGTCGGCGAAATCCAG
>DASTDQ010000282.1:0-13054 GCA_035710305.1 Vicinamibacterales bacterium
TCGACTCACCCGTCAGCCGCGCAACTTCCGTCGCCAACCGCTCGACCTCGGTGTTCTTGATGTTCAGGGCCATGACTACACCATGGTAGCCGATCTCGTGGTGTAAGGGTGTAAACGTGGACGTCGATTGATGATCCGTGATTGCTGGAAGACGGCGAAGGCCTGGCGGCTTCGGGAGCTCAGCCCCGCAGGCCGCGCTCGGTCACGCTGATCCCAGAGGTCAGGTGAATCGAGCAGAGACCAGTCGTTTCTCTTGCAGATCTCTTGCTCAAGTGACGACGTTACCGTCGTGGCGCGCGCGACGGCGTTGGCGGGGGCGGCGGTGGCTTCCGGGCGTCGAGATGAGCCTGGACCTGCGCCGCCGCGCGCGTGGCATCAGCCCTGCGCGACTCGCTGATCGCGATCGCCCGCTCCTGGGATGCCACCTGCCGCGCCTTGGTCTGCTCGCTCCCTTTCGCTGCCAGGATGCCCTCGATGAGCTTTCGCCTGACCGTAATCGAGAGGTCGTAGCACTGCCGCGCCTGGTTGAGCGCGGCCAGCGCCGGCTCGAGCTTCGGCATCTCGGCGCGCACGCCGCCGAGAAACAGCGCCGCGTCGCACTGCCCGAAGTCCATCGTCAGCGCCTGCTCGAATTCGCGCTCGGCGGTATCCAGACGCATCATCGACCACTCGATCATGCCGGACAGGACGAAGACCGACGCGTTGACCATCAACGACTTCGCGAGGTCGGTCGCTGTCCGGGCAGCCGGGTAGTCCTTCAGCTGAAGGTAATTCCACCCCCGCCAGTAGTACGCCTCGCCCTGAAACCATCGCCCGACCTCGATCAGGCGTGTCGCCGTCTCGAGGCTCTCCTGGTGGCGGCTGAGGTGCGCGAGGGCGATCGTCCGGCCAAGCAGCGCGTCGGGATGGGTGGGACGCAGCGCGAGGGCCGATTCGTACGCGGTGCTGGCCAGCGCCCATTCCTCCCATGCTCGATAGAGGTTGCCGATCGCCGTGGGGATCGAGGTTGAAGCGGGAAACGCCGCAGAGGCGGACTGAAACCGCCGCATCGCTTCTTCCTGATCGGGAGCGGCATCGTCGCGCGCGTAGCGGCCGAGCGTGTAGTCGGCGTCCACGAACCCGCCCTCGGACTCCTGAAGCCGCCGGAGGCGCGAGGCATGCTCGGCGCGGCAGAGGCCGGCCCGGTACTGCAGCAGCGGTGCGGCTGTCTCTTCGATGGACTTCACGAAGGCGGCAATGTCCTCCGCCGTGGAGAAGACGCACACAAGCGCGCCTTCGAGGTAATCACGCAACTCGCGCGAGGCGCTGCCGCCGGCAACCGTCTTCAGCCTCGCGCTGGGCGTCTGAGGGTCGATGAATTCCCTCGGCCTGCCAAAGATCGCCTCGCGATCCCCGCTCAAGGGGTCCACAGGTACGGCGGCGACCATCCTCTCGTATTCGATCCGCAGCGGATCGTTCTCCGTGGCCGCGTTCGCGCGCTCCAGCCACTGCGCGGGGGGGAGGCCCAGTTCCTTCGATCGCAGGACCAGCAGAAGGGCGGCCTCGAAGGCCAGGTTCGTCTGGCCCTGCTTCACCGCCGCGGCATACGCGTCTTCAAGACAGCGGTAGCAGCCGCGTTGGATCAGCGCGGCGACATCGACCAGCGGAACTGGCGGCGCGGGCTCGACGACAGGCGGACGTTTTCTGGCGCAACCCGCCGCAACGGCGATCGCGATGAGAAGGAATAGCAGACGCCGCATGGCCGGTTAGACACCAAAAACGGCGAAACGGACCCGCTTGGGCTTTGGGAGTTGGGCGTTGGGCGTTGGGCGTTGACGACTTCACCGCCTGGCCGGCAGCGGCCCGAAATCGGGCGGCGGCCGTCGATGCCTGGTCGCCGCTTCGTAGGCCGACGCGATCCTGAAGAGCAGCGGCTCGTCGAAGGGACGCGCGATGAAGTCCACGCCGACGGGGAGCGCGGCCGACACCGGACCGACCAGGCGCGTCCCGTTGCCTTCGGCCACGCGATCCCAGATTGATCTCGCAAATCCGGCCGGCACCGTGATGACCGGAAATCCCTGCTGACCGATCAATGACCAACCGATCGGCGTGCGGCCGTTGACCGCGGGCTCGCGCGGAGCGGTGAGCTTGCGCGGAGGAATCGTCGACATCGGCGACACGAGCGCGTCGAGGCGCTGCTCCTGCATGCACTGCAGCAGCACCGTCTGCACGGCGAACCGCCCCTGCAGCCGGACTGACGTGTCCAGCGCCGTGGCGCGTTCGGCCTGCTCGCGCGCCTGCTTGCGATCCGGGAAGTTCGGGTCCTGATAGAACCGCGCCTTGGTAATGAGGTCCGCGTTGCTCCTGATGTTCGCGTCGCCGCGCTCGCGCAGGTACCGGTTGATCCAGTACTTTCCTTCTCCCGTCGCGCCGAAGCCTCCCGCGTTCAGGGTTCGCAGCGACAGCTCCGGCGGTACGCGCGTGGGATCCTGGCGGAGCTGCAGCAGCGTCTCGATCTGATCACCCCCCGGCGGCGCCGCGTCCTGTGGAAACAACCGCGGGTACTGCCGGGCGAACGCCGAGTTGGCGAGCTCCGGCGCGTAGCGGGCGATGCAGCGGGTGAACAGCTCGCCCGCCGCGCCGGGGTCGACCATCGTCGCGCCGAGCCTGCGCAGATCGGCGATCGCGCGCTCGACCAGGCCGATGCTCTCCTCGTCCGCCTGCGCAAACAACTTCCGGCTCATGTACTCGCGCAGGACGCCGATGCGCACGCCGTCGAGGCGCTTCTCGGCCGCGAAACTGGCATAGGGCTGTGACGGCTTGCGGTTCACGCTGTACACCGTCATCTCGTCCTTCGGGTCGTAGCCGGCGAAGGCGTCGAGCACGCGCGCCGCGTCCTGCACCGTTCGGCACATCGGACCGACGCGCATGTTGAGCCCGGCGCCCATCATTCCGTCGCGGCTGACCAGCTCCTGTGTCGGCGCCAGTCCGACGAGGCTGTTTACGGCAGCCGGCCAGCGGATCGAGACGACGGTCTCCTCGCCGATGGCGCAGGTGACGAGGTTGGCAGCGACCGCCGTGGCCGAGCCGGCGCTCGACATCCCCGGCTCGCGCTCGGTGTCGTACGGGTTGCAGAAGGTCCCGCCGAACGAGCTTCGGGCGCCGTCAACGGCGTACTCGGCGAGGTTGGCCTTGGCCAGGATGATGGCGCCCGCGTCCCGCAATCGCCTGACGAACGTCGCATCGTCGGGAGGGCGGTCGTTGGCGTAGTCGGCGTCGGCGCCGGACGTCGTGCGCATGTCGAAGGTGTCGTACTGGTCCTTGATCGCGAGGACGACCCCGTGGAGCGGCCCGACGAGGCGGCCGGTCTTCGCGAACTGCTGATCCTGGGCGGCGGCGGTCTCGAGCGCGTCCGGCATGCTCCTGGCCTCGTCCACCACGTCGGTCAAGCTGCGCGCCTTCCGCGCGTCGAAGCCCCATGCGGCGCGAGTGCGCGGGCGCAGGTTCAACGTGGACAGCGCGTTGATCTGCCCGGCGCGCGGGATCGGCGTGATCGGCCCCAGAATCCCCTGCGGCTCGTTGACGCACGTGCCGTTGTACGCGTGAATGCGCTTCAGGTAGGCTTCGACGACGCCTTGCGTCGTGATCTGTTTCTTGAGGATCGCCTGCTGGATCCGTTCGATCGTGGCTTCCTCCACGTCGAAGCCCGGCGCGCGCCGCTGCGCCGTCTGCTGGGCACGGGCACCCGTGCAGACGTCAAACAGCGTCAGGACGGCTAGTAGATGAACGAGGCGGCGTGTCATGCGCCTACCCACGGGGACACTGGCGGGATAGTCTGCCACATCCGGGGGCACCGCACGCAGTCAAGGCGCCGACCGGGAGCTCACCGAATCGTCAGATCCGCGCCCGACACCTGCGCACCAAAGTCGACAACCGTGGAATTTGCGCCGCTGATGACGACGCCCACTTTCTCTCCTGGTTCCGGCGCGTACTCACCGGACAGGAGCGCGGCCAACGCCGTCGCCCCTCCAGGCTCCGCAACGATTCGCGCGACGTCCCAGAGCGAGTGCTGTGCGCGCACGATGTCTGCGTCGCGCACCAGGACGACTCGATCCACGTAGCGCCGGGCGATCGGAAACGCCAGTTCACCGACTCGCCGCGAAGCCAGCGAATCCGCAGCCACACCTCCTGCCGGTACGTCCACGGGACGTCCGGCCTTCAGCGCCGCAGCCAGCGTCGGCGCGCTCAGCGGCTCAACGCCCACGACGCGCACAGTCCCCGCGAACCAGGCCGCGATTCCCCCGATCAGGCCGCCGCCGCCCACCGCGACGATGAGCGTATCCAGCGTCGGCAACTGCGCAGCGAACTCGAGGCCGACCGTACCCTGCCCCAGCAGCGTCTGGGCCTGGTCGAACGCATGAATCGTTCGCGCGCGCGCCTCAGCGGCCCAGCCCTCGCTCGCGGACAGCGCATCCTCATAGCGCTCACCGGCGATCGTCAGCGTCGCGCCGTACGAACGGATCCGATCGACCTTGGCCCGCGACGACACGCGAGGGACGAAGATGTGCGCCGGCACCCCCATGTCCCTCGCGGCGTAGGCAACCGCGGCGCCGTGATTGCCGCCTGACGCGGCCGCCACCCCGGCGGCCGGGATCGATCGGGTGAGAAGGTGCGCGAACGCTCCACGGGTCTTGAAGGAGCCGGCACGCTGAAGCTGCTCGAGCTTGAACGCCAACGAGCACGGGCCGAGCCCGAAGTCGCGTCCATCGACCTCGACGACAGGCGTCTGGCGAATGTACGGCCTGATGACGGCGTAGGTCCGTTGGATCGCCGGACGGTCGATGACGCCGAGCTCTGTCTCCTCCATGGCCGCGCATCTTGACACACACTTCGTCGAATGGCAAAGTGTCGACATGATCTCACCGCAGATCGTGAAGGCACTGGCCAACGAGCGGCGCCTGGACATCATGAACTGGCTCAAGGCGCCGAGACGGCACTTTCCGGCGCAGGTCGATGGCGATCTCGTCAAAGACGGCGTGTGCGGCCTCTTCATCGCCAACAAGCTTGGCGTCGGCCAGCCAACCGCGAGCGAGCATCTCCGGATCCTGACGCAGGCCGGATTGATTCGAGGGAAACGGATCAAGAAGTGGACGTTCTACAAGCGCAACGAAGCGGTCATCAACCACGTCAAACGCGCCTTCAAGACGGCCTGGTAGCCATGCATCGAGACACCCGGATTCTGCAAGCCGGCTACGCACCCGTCGAGCTCGCCGGTCCTCTCGTCGATGGCCCGCAGTTCTCGGCCACCTACACGACACCCGGGCAGCCATCAGATCATCAGTGGCTATACGGTCGGTTTCAGAATCCGACGTGGACGGTCTGGGAAGCCGCGCTCGCCGAACTGGAAGGCGGCGCGGCCGTCGCGTTTGCCTCGGGGATGGCCGCCATTGCCGCCGTCTTCGGGGTGTGCCTGAAACCGCGCGACATCGTCGTCCTTCCGTCTGATTCGTATTACACGACGCGCGTGCTGGCGTCATCGTGGCTCGCGTCAATGGGCGTGGACGTGCGCCTCGCACCCACGCGCGGGAACCAGCAGGCGGGCGCGCTCGAGAGCGCGCGGCTCGTGTGGCTGGAAACCCCTTCGAACCCGCAGCTCGATATCTGCGATATTCGCCTGCTCGTGGATGCGGCGCACGCGCGAGGGGCCCTGGTGGCGGTGGACAACACGACCGCGACCGGGTACTTGCAGCAGCCTCTTGCGCTCGGCGCGGACTACGTCGTCGCATCCGACACGAAGGCCATGACCGGGCACAGCGATCTGGTGCTCGGTCACGTGGCCGCGACGACTCCTGAAGCGATCGACGCGATCCGCCGCTGGCGGACAGAGCACGGCGCGATTCCCGGTCCGATGGAGACATGGTTAGCCCATCGTTCGGTTGCGACGCTGCCGTTGCGCCTGCGGCAACAATGTGCCTCCGCCCTTTCGGTCGCCACGCTTCTGGCGTCGAAGCCCGCCGTGCGGACCGTGCGGTACCCGGGCCTTCCCGGGCATCCGGGCCACGAGATCGCCACACGGCAAATGCACGCCTTCGGGTGCGTCGTGAGCTTTGATCTGGCCTCACGCGAGCGCGCCGATGCCTTTCTGACCGGCTCGAAACTGATTCGGCAAGCGACGAGCTTTGGCGGCGTGCATTCCACCGCGGAACGGCGCGCGCGCTGGGGCGGCGATGCTGTCAGCGAGGGATTCGTGCGGTTGAGCGTCGGCTGCGAGTCCGTCGACGATCTGCTCGAAGACATCGAATCTGCGCTCGATCGCGCCACATGAGGATTGTCGCCGGCGGCCTCGACGATCCGCGAGTCCAGGCGTTGCTGGAACAGCACGCAAGAACGGCCCGCGCCCAAACCGCGGCCGGCAGCGCTCATGCGCTCGACCTCGGCGGCTTGCAGTCGGCCGACATGACGTTTTGGTCGGCGTGGGATGGCGATCGACTGGTGGGCGCCGGGGCGCTGAAACGGCTGTCGCCGACGCACGGCGAGATCAAGTCAATGCACACGGTCGAGGCCAGCCGGCGGACCGGAGTCGGGACGGCTCTGCTCCGCCACATCGTCAGCGCGGCACGAACCATGGGCATGAAGCGGTTGAGTCTCGAGACCGGTTCGTGGCCGTATTTCCAGCCGGCACGTGCCTTCTATCGCACGCACGGCTTCGTCGAATGCCCTCCATTCGCCGACTATCGGGAAGATCCAAACAGCATCTTCATGACGCGCACGCTGGAAGATCCTGCCCTCGACTGACGGGGGCTATGCGAGCACGGCCTTGGCGGCCGACGCCAGGATCCCGGCAATGCGGTCGAGCAGATCGTCAGGCGTGACGAACGGCGGCGCCAGGACGAAGACGTCGCCTCGAACACGACTGACCAGGCCACGCGCCATGGCCTCCGTGTGAATGCGCGCGCCAACCTGATCGTCGGGCGCAAACGGCTGCCTGGTGTCGCGGTCCCTGACGAACTCCACGGCGCACATGAGTCCTTTGCCGCGAATCTCCCCGACGTGCGGATGGCCCCCGAGATGCGCGCGCAGAGCCCCCATCAGATATGCGCCCATGCGCGCCGCCTCGGCGACGAGGTTCTCTTCCTCGATGATCCGGAGCGTGCGCAGCGCCAGCGCGCATCCCACCGGATGACCGCTGTAGGTGTGGGCGTGCATCCACGGGGATGGCGAGTCATCCAGCACGCGCGCAATCGCGTCGCTGATGCCGATGCCCCCAAGCGGGAAATAGCCCGACGTGATCCCCTTGGCAAACTGCACGATGTCGGGGGCGATGCCCCAGTGTTCGAGCGCGAACCACCGGCCGGTGCGGCCGAACCCGGTGATCACCTCGTCGGCGGCGAAGAGCACGTCGTGCGCGTCGCAGATCTCGCGGATGCGCGGGAAGTAGTCGTCGGGCGGAACGATGACGCCGCCGACGCCCATCACGGGCTCGGCGAGGAACATCGCCACCGTGTCCGCGCCCTCGCGAAGGATGGCCTTCTCCAGCTCGTTGGCCACCGCGATGCCGTATGTCGATCCCGGGGTGGCCGTTGCGCGATACGGATACGGCGACGGAACGTGGATGAAGCCCGGGACCCGCGGCTCGAAGAGCGGCCAGTAGCCGGCGATCCCAGTGGCGCTCATCGCCGCCAGCGTCGTGCCGTGGTACGCGAGGTCGCGGGAAATGACTTTCGTCTTGGCCGGCCGGCCGCGAAGCTTCCAGTACGAGCGCGCCATCTTGATCGCGCTCTCGGTGGCTTCGGCGCCGCCCGAGGTGAAGAAGAACCGGTTGATGGCCGGGTACGTGATACGGGCAAGACGCTCGGCCAGCTCGATGGCGCGCAGGTTCGAGCTTCCGCAGTAGCCCGAGGCATAGGCCAGCGTCTCGAGCTGCTCGCGGGCGGCCTCGGCCAGCTCCCGGCGGCCATGGCCGAGCGAGACGTTCCACAGCCCGGCAAGGCCGTCGATGAGCTCGTTCCCGTCGGCGTCTACCAGCAGCGCGCCGTGGCCGCGCACCCACACGCGTCCGGCTCGATGAGCCTTCGCATCGTGAAGGGGATGAACGAGGGACGCCAGATCCCTGGCGAGAAGGTCGTCGCCTCTCACCGGCTATTGCGAAGGCGACCGCGGGATGGTCGTGGAAGCCATCAACGATTCGAGCAGAGCGACCGTCTCCGGGAACGGCTCCCTCGAGGCCTGGCGGACGCCCGCGACGCCGACGCCCTTTGCGAGGTCGAGCGCGGTACGACCGTTGGCGTCCTTCGCCTGCAGGTCGGCCCCGTTCTCGGCGAGGAACTTCACGAACGGCGTGAACCCGCGCTGCGCCGCGCCGTGCAGCGCCGTCTGATGCGGCACGGCCATCGCGCTCGGCATCTGACCCGCACGGCGGAGGCCGGTGGCGAACGCCGCTGCCTGCGAGGCGCCGTCGGCCGTGTTGCGCCCCGGCTCGGTCACCATCCTGGCGTTGACGTCCGCACCCGCGTCGAGCAGCAGCCGCATGGTGGCGAGCACGCCTTCGTTCGTGCGATTGCGCCCGCGCGTCACGCGGTCGCCGAATTCGACGCCGGCCGCCGCCATCAGCGGCGTGACGCCTTCCTTGCTCGGCAGATCGACGAGGGCTTTGTACTTCAGCAGCAGCTCGACGAACGGCGCGTCGCCGGCGCGCGAGGCGCGCAGCAGCGGCGTGGCCCCCTGCGCAAGAATCGTGTCGCCGCCCCGGTCCTGCGGCACGTCGCGGTACGGCGGGCGGCGCTTGAGCTGGAGATTCGGATTGGCGCCGGCCTCGAGCAGCATCCTGCCGACGTCGAGCGCGGTCAGCGAGTCCTCGCTCGGGAGCACGGCCATCGCCCCGTTCCCCTTGGTCGGGAGCGTGCTGACGTCTGCCGCCATGTAGACCGGCGACCGGCCGTAGAGATCCCACTTGTCGAGGTCGGCGCCCGCCTTGATCATCACGGCGGCGAACTCGAAGTGCAGGTTGAGCAGGGCCATGTTGAGCGGCGTGATCCGCTCCGGGTCTTCGATATCGAGATCGGCCCCGGCCGCGATCAGGTGGCGCGCGCACTCGACGCACCCCTCGCGGGCGGCATAGAGCAAGGGAGTGAAGCCGCCCTTGTTCATGTCCTTCGGGCGCGGCTCGGTGATGACCTTGCGCTCCCACTGGCGGACGACGCCGCGCGCGTTGACGTCCGCGCCGCTCGCGGCCAGCAGCTTCACCATCTCGGCCTGGCCCTGCGCGGCCGCCCACATGAGGGCCGTTTGCCCGCCGAAGCCTTCCTTGGCGTTGACGTCGGCGCGCGCCTCGAGCAGCCGCCTGGCGGCGTCCACCTTGCCGCTGCGCGCCACGGCCATGAGCGGCGTCTCCCCTTCCGGATTCCTGGTGTTCGGATCGGCGCCCGCCTTGAGCAGCGCGTCGATGACGGGCGCCGAGCCGATGATGGCGGCTTCGGTGATGGCGGAGGTGCCGAACCGGTTCTTCAGGCCGGCGTTCGCGCCCGCCTTGATCAGCGCGCGGACGAGCTCGATGTCGCCGTTGGCCGAGGCGTACATGATCGCCGTGGTCCCGTCAGGCCCGGGCGTGTTCGGGTTGGCGCCCCGCTCCAGCAGGCGCAGCGCGGCCGCGCGGTCGCCGCGCTCGGCGGCGTCGAGCAGTGTCGGCTCCGCGGCAGTTGCCATCGAGGCCATGGCCAGACACGCAACCATCACGTAGAGCGCGGGCTTTAGCCCGCGCGGACGCGCGCACGCTGAAGCGTGCGCTCGACGGAGCCGGAATGAATCCACCTTAGATCTCCGAGAGGATCCCACCGCTGTCACCGAGCTTCTCCACCGGGATGTTGTTGCGATCGAACAGCGTCACCAGCAGGTCGGCGAAGCGCGAGTCCTGCGGGTACTTCAGGTGCTGGCCGCCCTTGATGCGCCCGTGCGCGTGGCCGAGGATCGCCGACGGCAGCGGATCGTTGTTGTGCTTGTCGCTGTTGCTCATGTTGCTGCCGTACAGGATCGTCGAGTGGTCCAGCACCGTGCCGTCGCCCTCCTTCGCCTTCGACAGCCGCTCGACGAACGTCGCGAACACCTCGGTGTGGTACCGCTGAATCTGGACGAGCTTCTCCTGCTTCTGCGGATTGTTCCCGTGATGCGAGAGCGGGTGGAACCCCTCGGCGATGCCGAGGTTCGTGTACGTCCGCATGCTCGCTTCGCGGTCCATCGACAGCGTGATGACGCGCGTGATGTCGGCCTGGAACGCCAGCGCCATGAGATCGAACATCAGCTTGAAGTGCTCCGTGAGATCGTTCGGCGTGCCGACCGGCGCGTTCGGGATGTCCAGCCGGGACATGTCCTGCTGCGACGCCATCTGCACGCGGCGCTCGATCTCGCGGACCGAGTCGAGATAGTCGCTGACGACCACGCGATCGGCGACGCCGAGGCTCGCCTGCAGGCGCGCCGCCTGTCCCTTGACGCGGTCCAGGATGCTGCCGGTCTCGTGAAGAATCGCGGCGCGCTCGACGTCGGTGTCGCCCTGGCCGAAGAGCTTCTGGAACACCGCGCGCGGATTGCCTTCCTGCGGCAGCGGCTGCGTCGGCGTCCGCCACGCCAGCCGCGCGCCCCCCATCGACGTCGTCAGCTCGAGCGACGGCACCCGCGTGTCCTGGCCGATGTGCCTCGCGGCGAACTGATCGGCGCTGACGCCCGAGTCGGGCCCGGCGACGCCGCGGTCCCACGGCTTCACGCACGTCAGCCACGTCATCTCGATGTAACCGTGCGGCTCGGGCGTCTCGCCCGGCTTGTTGCGCAGCCCGGACACGATCGTCAGGTGCTGGCGCAGCGACTCCAGCGGCTGAAGGATCGGCGACATCTCGTAGTTGGTGCCGGTCTGCGGCGGCGACCATCGATCCATGATCGCGCCGTGCGGGAAGCCGACAAACGCGAGCCGCTTCGGCGTCGAGCCGGCGGCGGTCTGCGCCCACGCGGTGGCAGCCGGATTCATCGCATCGAGCAGGGGAAGCGCGATGGTGGCGCCGACGCCTTTCAACACCGTCCGCCGCGAGACGTGCTTCTTGAAGACGTGCATGTCAGATCTCCGTGTTCACACTTCTCGGTTCTCGCTTCTCAGTTTCCGCCGTCGCCAAGGCTTTGGCGAGACCCCGCCGAAGCGCTTCGCGCGAAGGCGGGCGTGTTCAGTTCGCGTTCGCGGCCACTCGAGCTCCTCCGTCCACCGGTTGCGGCACCCGTCGCATCCTGAACTGCTCGCTCCGCACGACCGCCTGGACCAGCGCCGAGAACCGGTAGTCGCCCGCCGCCGCGCCACGGACGATGCCGCGCACGGTGGGCATGTCGTAATGCTCAAGTTTACGCCCGGTCGCGTATGTCATCAGCCCCTCGGTGAAGGTCTGGGCAAACTGCTCCGGCCGGCGGAGGAGCGCCGCCCGAAGGTCGTCCGGACCGGTGATTTTCGTCCCGTCGGGCAGCGCCGTCGAGGCGTCGATCAGGGTGCCGGCGTAGCGGTCGCGATCGCGCCACTTGCCGGTCGCATCGAAATTCTCGAGCGCCAGACCGAGCGGATCCATGACCGCGTGGCACGACGCGCAGACCGGGTTGGCCCGGTGCGTCGCGATCATCTCGCGGACCGTGCGCGCCTTCGTCGTGCCGACGTCCTTCTCGTCGAGCGTCGGGATCTGGAGGTCGTTGGGCGGCAGCGCGGGAGGCACGCCTTGAATGTGCTTGAGGACGAACGCGCCGCGCAGCACCGGTGACGTCCGATTGGGGTAGGCGGCCGCCATCAGCACGGCACCCTTGCCGAGCAGCCCCCAACGCACCGAGTCCGCAAGCTCGACGCGCCGGAAGCGGGCGCCTTTCACGTCGGTGATGCCGTAATGCAGCGCGACGCGCTCGTTGAGGAACGTGTGCGGGGCCCGCAGCAGGTCCACGACGCTGCGGTCTTCCCTGAAGACGCTGTCGGCGAAGAGCGTCAGCTCGGTGCGGAAGTCCTCGCGCGGATCCGATCGGCCCGAGGCATACGGGAACACCGCCGAGTCCGGCACGATCTCGTCCAGGCGCTTCATGTCGAGCCACTGGTGGACGAAGTTGCTCGCCAGGGTCAGCGAACGCGGGTCGGCGAGCATGCGCTTCACCTGCCGGTCGAGTACGGCGGGCGTGCGGAGCTTGCCGTCGATGGCGAGCTGCAGCAGCTCTTCGTCGGGGATCGTGTTCCAGAGGAAGAACGACAGGTTCGACGCCAGCTCGAGATCGCCGATCGCGTAGGAGTCGCCCGGGCGCAGCCCCGCGGGGACGCGCTCGCCGCGGTACAGGAAGAACGGGCTCGCCAGCAGGCCCGTGATCGCGCTGCGGATGCCAGGTTCGAAGCCGTCCTTCGCGCCGTCCTGGTAGTACTGGTACAACTCGTTCACGTCTTCTGCGGTGACAGGCCGGCGATAAGCACGCCTCGCCAAGGTCGAGATGATCTGCCTCGCACACGCCGCTTCGTCCTCTCGGCGCGGGGGCTGAAGCCCCCGCTCAACTTGCCGCGTGGGCTGAAGCCCGCGCTCTACATCATCGGACTTGGGACGGCAGGTGAAGATCCGGTCTCGGCTCGGCGTCGAACCGATGCCCTTCGCGTCGAAGGGCCCACGAACCTGGAACGATGCCACGCGATACAAACGGTCCTGGCCGCCGCCTGCCGCGAACATCTGCTGTATGTCGTCGGACTCGGCGAAGGTCCGCCGCTTGAAGGCCACGCCGATCTTGTGCGGCCCGGCGGTGGCGAAGAACTTGATGTTCTTCAGGCGCGCGTTGACGCGATCGAGCGCGCCGTTCTGCACCTGGTCGTAGAGCTTCATGTCTTCCTCGCCGCCGATCACCGTCTCGTAGACCACCTTGTTGTCCAGCGTGACCACGAGCGGGTTCTCGAACTCCATGCCGTTGCCCCAGATGTGGGTGGCCATGTCGGCGATGTCGACGACGTATTCGCCGTCGGACGGGAGATCGACGTTGGCGAGAATGCCGCCGCGCGTGCCGAGCGGCAGGCCCGGCACGTGCGTCAACTGTGAGCCCG
>DASTDQ010000283.1:0-5243 GCA_035710305.1 Vicinamibacterales bacterium
AAGCTGGCCGACGACTGCCGCTACTCACGTCTCGACGGGTGGAATGTCGTGGAGATCCGCCTTGGCCGCACACCACTGAATTGAGGTACCCATGTCACTCAAGATCGTCCAGCATGCGAACCCGCCGACCATCGCGCTGACCGGCCGGCTCGACACGAACACGGCTCCCCAACTGGACGAGGTGTTGAATCAGGTGCTGTCAGTCGGCGGTGTTTCGCGCCTGGTGTTCGACCTCAGTGAGCTCCAATACCTCAGCAGCGCCGGCATCCGCTGCTTCATCCGCGCCCGCAAGGCGCTCGAGGCCGATGGCGGCAAGGTGGCGATCCTGAACCCGCAGCCGGCCGTGCGGAAGGTGCTAGACATCGTGAAGGCGATCCCGGCGGGCGGCGTCTTCAGGAACGTCGCGGAGCTCGACGCCTACCTCGACGAGATCCAGCGCAAGGTGCGGAATCCCGAATGACGGGCACCACTGTTGTTCAACCCGCCACGAGACCAGCCCTTTCCCGCGAACGCACAGAGGCCTTTCGTATCTCTTCGAGTATCAGCATGGCCGCGGCAAGGGGCAGGACGACGAGCCAGACCTCGTATCCGACAGGTGCCGTGCCGAAGATGGAGTTTCCGGGAGCCGTGTAGTCGATCGCCAGAATCAACGCGACCTCCGCGACGATACCCGCGGTGATCAGGACGTTCCCGAAGAGGGGCCGCGAGACGATCGACGTCCGGCGGCTGCGGCAGAGATGCACGTTCACCACCTGCATCAGCACGATCGCGGTGAGGCACGCCGTGGTCGCTTCGCGGTACAGAACATCGCTTGTCGAGAGCTCCTGACCGAATTGCCATCCTGACGCCACAAGAACGAAGAAGAAGGCGGCCATCGCCGCTGCGGCCTCGAGCACACCGAGAAACAGATACGCCCGCACGAGGAGCCCCGGCGTCAACAGCCGATCCTGCCGGCTCCGAGGTGGACGCCGCATCACTCGCGAATCCGGGGGTTCGGCGCCGAGTCCCAGCGCCGGCAACATGTCGGTGCCGAGGTCCACCGCGAGGATCTGCACGATGGTCAGCGCCAGCGGTATTCGCGCGAACGCAAACGCGAGATACGGGACGAGCTCCGGCACGTTGGACGTCAGGATGTAGGTGAGAAACTTCCCGATGTTCTCGAAGACACTGCGGCCTTCTTCGACCCCATCGACGATGCTGGCAAAGTTGTCGTCGAGGAGAATCACGTCCGAGGCTTCACGGGCCACGTCCGTGCCCGAGATGCCCATCGCGATGCCGATGTCCGCCGCCCGCAGCGCGGGCGCGTCGTTCACACCGTCTCCAGTCACGGCGACAATACAACCCTTGCGCTGGAACGCCCTCACCACGCGCAGCTTCTGATCGGCCGTGACCCGCGCGCACACGATCTCGGGGGCATCCAGCGCAAGCTGGATCTGTGTATCCGACATCCGGCCGAGATCGTCTCCCGTCAGCAGCGCGGCCCCCTCGCGCTGCACGAGCCCGATCTCGCGCGCCACGGCCATCGCGGTGTGCGGGTGGTCGCCGGTCACCATGACGACCTTGATGCCCGCTTCACGGCATCGCTGTACCGCGGCTGACACTTCCGGTCTCGGTGGATCCTCGAATCCCACGAGAGCCGTCATGACCAACTCCTGCTCGGCGTCAGCCAGGGTGTAGTCGCACGGAAGGACGCGATACGCGAAGGCAAGCACCCGAAGCCCCCGATCGGCCATCTCGGTCGCGGCCGTGGCGAACGCCCTCGCGCGTTCGGCGGTCAGTCCCTCGGCACGGCCCTCGACCTCGATCCGGCCCGCTCGCGACAGAATCTCTTCGGGGGCTCCCTTCACGAACAGGACGGACTCGCCAGCCACACGGTGCACCGTCACCAATCGCTTGCGCTCGGGCTCGAAGGGGATCTCGTCAATGCGATCGAAGACTGCGTCGTCGCCGAGCGCCTGTGTGGCCATCTGTGCCAGGGCCAGCTCCATCGGATCGCCGATCCACCGTCCGCGTCCGCTCTCGCCGGCGTACTTCAGGTCATGGCAGCACACGGCACACTCGAGGAACCGACGGTGTCCGGCGGCGAACGCCGCCGTGTGGGCGGCAACCGGATCGACGTACCCGTTGTCCGCGTACACCGACCGGATCTTCATGCGGTTTTCGGTCAGCGTGCCGGTCTTGTCGGTGCAAATCACTGAAGCGCAGCCGAGCGTCTCGACGCTCGGCAAGTGACGCACCAGCGTGTTTCGCCTGGCCATGCGGCGAGCTGCCATGGCCATCGACAGCGTCACCGTGGGCAGCAGTCCCTCCGGTACGTTCGCGACGATGATGCCGATGGCAAAGACGATGCTGATCGACGCGGAAAGACCGATGAACTGGCCGATCACGAACACCAGCAGGCCGATAGCCACTGCCAACGCGCCGATCAGACGGCTCAGAGTGGCGATCTCCTTCTGAAGCGGCGACGGAGCATCGGCCGTAGTCTGGGTCAGGCGCGCGATACCTCCGAAGACGGTGTGCATCCCTGTCGCGAACACCAGCGCCCGCGCTTCGCCGCTGACGACGGACGTTCCCGCCAGCAGCACGTTCCGGCTGCGCAGTACGTCGGGTTCCGTTGAGGGTCGAGCGTCCCGCGATTCGGGACGAGCCTCGCCAGTGACAGTCGCGTTGCTGACACGAACGCCAAAGCCTTCGACAAGCCGGCAGTCGGCGGGCACGTCGTCCCCTGCGGCGAGATAGATGACATCGCCGGGAACGACGTCCTCGGAGGGGACCACGACAGTCGATCCGTCCCGTAACGCCTTGACCTCGTGCGGAAGCAGACGCTGCAGCGCGGCCATCGTTTCTTCGGCGCGGTACTCCTGCCAGAACGAGAAGGCGCCGTTGACGGCGATCACGGCCACGATGGCGACCGCGAGCGTGAGCATGCCCTGACCCGGCATCCACCAGTCCGCCAGCGACGCCAGGAGGGCCGCGACCCACAGCAGCGCAGCGAAGAGGTGCGTGAACTGTCGAAGGAAGCGAGCGGTGAGAGGCGTTCGAGGAAGCCGCTCGATGCGGTTGGGCCCGAACTCGAGCCGGCGCGCCGCAGCGTCCGTCTGCGACAGGCCCGTCGGAGCGCTGCGCACCGTTGCAAACGCCGCGTCCAGGGGAAGCTGGTGAATCAGCATCGCGTTCCCGGAGCGTCAACGACGCACGCCCGATGTCATCACGCAGCGGCGTGCACGTCTCTCGAAGCGAAGGTCGGCGCGATCTCGACCGGCGTCGACACGGAGTTACCGATGAAGCAGCCTTCGTGCGCCTTGGCGACCAGTTCCCGTGCGCGCGACTCATCCGCCCCTGTTTCGAGCGTGATTCGAGGCCGCAACGTGACCAGCGACATCCGCACCTTGCCGGCCACGATTCCCAGGCGGCCTTCGGCGTCGTCGGTGTAGCCAACGACGCGGATGCCGTTCCTGGCCGCTAGGAACAGATAGGTCAGCGCCTGACACGCCGACAGCGAGGCCACGAACAGCTGCTCGGGATTGGCCCGCGACGGATCGCCGCGGTAGCCCGGAGCCGATGACATCGGAAACGTCATGCCGGCGACCGACAGGTGCAGATCGCGACTGAACGTCGCCGGGTCGCGTGTCGGACCCTGAGCCGCTCCAGTCCACTCCAGGTGAGAGAAAAATGTGTCGCCCATCTGCTGCTCCTTTTTCACCGAGGCCGAACCGGGTTCGCAAGCTCGTCGAGCAGTGTGGTCAGCCGCCGGCGGGCCGTTGCCAGTCGCTCCTCGAGGTCGTCATAGACGAAGGCGTGTCCGGCCTGTGTGGCTTCGGTCAGTGGAACATCGATCTGCTGCGCGTCCTGCTCGAGCCGTGCACGACGAAGCTGGTCGTTCACGCGTCCGATGAGCGACCGGGCCTCTTTCAGCCTCGCCCGCGCGTCGCGTACGCCTTCGAGCATCTTCCGGCCCAGCGCGGGATACTCGGGATGCTCGCCCGGTCGTCCCGGGCGGTGACAACTGGCACATGTCCGTTCCAGCGCCTTTGGCGACGGCCGATTCTCGCCTGCGGCCCCGTGGCAGGTCGTGCACGTGGGGACGACCGGGTTGCTGCCCTGCAGCAGGGCGAAGTGCCGGCTCTTCTGAAAGGCGACAAACGGTCCCGTGTGACACGCGCCGCAGGTCTTCGGGAGGTTCACGCGATTGACCGGACTCGTCGGATTCGTCCAGTGCAGGACGTCCCGATGCGCCGCTATCGGCTCAAAGGTCGCCGCGTCGCCACCGTGACACGTCTCGCACCCGACACCGGCCCATGCGTGCGCCGACAGGTCCCAATCCCGGAGGTGGACGTCCCAGTCGCGCGAACCGGCTGCAGATCCGGCGTTCGCGAAATGACAATCGGCGCAGCGGCTCTGCTGGGCCGAAGCCGGCGCGAACGCCGCGATCGACAGAACGACCGTCCACAGGACAGAAAGACCGAGTCGACCCATGAGTGGCTCCCTACGGCCGCATCATCCGTCCGCGCCCGCCCATCATCTGCTGGTGCATCTGTCCCATGCGGCCATGCATCGCCTTGTGCTGCTGCACGAGCTCATCGACGACAGCCGCCATGGCCTTCACTTTGGCGTCACCGGTGGCGTCGTTCATGTCCTTGAGGAGAGCATCGAGCTTCGAGTCGGCCGCCTTCATCTCGGCCATCATCCGCTCGTGCATTTTCATCATGTCCTGCATGCCGGGCTGCAGAGGCTTCGCCGTTGCTTGCCCGGCTGAGCCCTGCTGCGAGGCGCTGGCGACGCTGAAACCGAACCGCATCACGCCGGCGACAGCGAGAGCCATCAGGACGGCCGCGACCGAAAGACGAGTAGTCATTGATGCCTCCACGTAGCACGACGACACTCGCGTCCAGTGCAACGCCCGTGCCCCGGGTTTGTCTCGCGAACCGAATGCCGGGACAGCAAGCGGTGCGGGATATTTGGCGTGCCGCCGGGATTTCTCGCTCGATCGACGGCCGTCCCCAACCCGAATCGCGCGCAGCCCGCGCCGCGCCGACGGCCGGGATCGGTACGCCGTTTGCCTCGCGAATCATGGGCGGTTCGACGAACGGCGGCAGTCCGCCCGCCAGGAGGGTGCCATGGCAACTATCAGCCTGACCGACACAGATGTCCATGTGAGGGACGCCGTGCTCCGGCAACTAGAGTGGGAGCCCGAAGTGGACGCGAGCGCGATCGGCGTCGCAGCCAAGACCGGAACTGTGACG
>DASTDQ010000284.1:0-3108 GCA_035710305.1 Vicinamibacterales bacterium
AACGAGCCGTGGCGGCCGATCCGGGCTACGCGTTGGCGCATGCCGGTCTCGGCATGACGTATGTTTTCGGCAGCCTCAGCTTGGGATTGCCGCCGGAGGAAGCACGTGGCCTGGGCATTCAACATGCCCGACAGGCCGTCATCCTGGACGAAGGCAACTGCAAGGTGAATGCCTGCGCGGCCTTCACCTATCACATTGCCGGCGAACACAAGCTGACCAGGAAACACGCCGAGCGTGCCGTTGCCCTCAATCCAAACGATCCCTTCGCGCTTTACGCCATGGGGTGCGCCTTGAGTTACACAGGCGAGCCGGAGAAAGCCATCGAGTGGATCATGAAGTCCGCACGGCTCGATCCGTTTGCGCCCGATGATCAGCGACTGGATCAGCTCTGCGACTGCTACTACATGCTGCACGACTACGCGAAGCTGCTTGAAATCCGAGAGACGCTTCAGAATGGCCCTGCCTTTCTTCAAATTGTGTTGGCGGCGGCACTTGGCCAGGTTGGACGGTGTGAGGAAGCGCGCGCCGCAGTGCGTGAGTACGACAGAATGAAGCCGAAGGGGCATGACCTTCAGACACTTATCAAAAATTGGATGCACATGTGTTCGCGGACGGAGGATCGCGAGCACTGGCTTGATGGATTCCGAAAAGCCGGCATCAACATATGACCGTGACGCGCCGCCTGGCCGCGACTTCCACGTACTGCGTTCTCTGATCTGGGCCGTCGCCATTTGACCCTGGGAACCGCAAGGTGGCGGGACCGACAGCGTAACCGCGTTGTCACGGCAAGAACTGTTGGGCGGAGTCGTGCGGCGGCGTTCTGGTGCTACTTGAACGCGCTTCGCTCCGGTCCCGCGACGACGGCAGGCATCTTCCCGAATCTCACGCCGGTGTTCGGCGTCGCGTCGGCATACATTTTTCTCGGCGAGCGGCTGACGCAGACCCAATGGATCGGTGGCGCCACCATTCTGCTGTCGGTGCTCGCACTCCTAACGTGGGCCGCGGCGCCCAAGGCTCGCGCTTCCGCGGAATGACGTCCACACTATCCACATTCCGGCAGGTAATTGCCTGCCGGAATGTGCAACAACTTCTGCTGTTGGTGATGACCCGACCTTCCATGGGACGTGCCGGATGGCAGCCCGTGACCCTGGCTGTGTGAAAACGCCTCGCTTCACGCGATCGACACGGTATGATTCCCGGGCGGATTGCAGGGGGATCGGATGAAGCGCTTCGTTGAGGGGGTGGATCGTAGTCAGAGCACGCTGTTTCCCGAATGCCTGGAAGACTGGATTATCGAGGACAATCCCGTTCGCGTGATCGACGCCTTTGTCGATGAACTCGATCTGGGTGAGCTTGGGTTCAGCGGCGTCGATCCGGAGGCGACGGGTCGGCCTTCCTATCACCCGTCGGTACTGCTGAAGCTCTACATCTACGGCTATCTCAATCGGGTTCAGTCAAGTCGGCGGCTCGAACGGGAAGCGGGACGCAATGTCGAGGTGATGTGGCTCACGGGCCGCCTTGTTCCCGATCACAAGACGATTGCTGATTTCCGCAAGGACAATGGCAAGGCCATCCGCCAAGTTTGCGCCCGTTTCGTCGAACTGTGCCGTGAGATCGGCCTGCTGACCACGGCGAGCGTGGCGATCGACGGCAGCAAGTTCAAGGCGGTGAACAACCGCGACAAGAACTTCACGCGTGCCAAGGTGGAGCGGCGGCGGGCGCAGCTCGAAGAGAGCGTGGCGCGCTATCTGAGTCAGCTCGACACGGCCGACCGCCATGAGCCGACCGAGGCCCTTGTGACAAAGACGGGGCGTCTGAAGGAGAAACTTGGCAAGCTCAAGGAGGAGATGGCCAAGCTCGCCACCATCGAAGCGCAGATGTTGGCTTCGCCCGACCAGCAGGTGTCCCTCACCGATCCCGACAGTCGATCGATGGCAACCAGTGGCCGCGGCTCTGGCGTCGTTGGCTACAATGTGCAGGTCGCGGTGGACACGGAGCATCACCTGATTGTCGCCCATGAGGTGACGACCAGCGGCTCGGACCGCGCGCAGCTGGCGAACATGGCCAAGCAGGCGAAGGCGGTCTTGCAAGCGGAGGAACTGGCGGCCGTTGCCGATCGGGGATACTTCAATAGTCCGGAGATCCTGGCGTGCCACGAGGCTGGCATCACGGTGACGCTGCCGAAGCCGATGACCTCAGGTGCGAAAGCGGACGGTCGCTATGGCAGACAGGACTTCGTCTACATCGCCGAGGAGGACGTCTATCGCTGTCCAGCTGGCGAGCGGCTGACCTATCGCTACACGAACGAGGAGGCTGGCAAGGTTCTGCGGCGCTACTGGGCGACGGCATGTTCCAAGTGCCCGCTCAAATCGCAATGCACGACAGGGCTGGAGCGGCGTATCGCACGGTGGGAGCACGAGCATCTGCTCGACGCCGTACAGCAGCGTCTCGATGCGAACCCGCAAGCCATGCGCCAGCGGCGCGAGACGGTCGAGCATCCGTTCGGCACGATGAAGGCGCGCATGGGGGCGACGCACTTCCTCACAAAAACGCTGCCCAAGGTCGCCGCTGAGATGGCTCTCTCTGTGCTTGCCTACAATTTGACGCGCGTCATGAACATCGTCGGCATCAGGCCGCTGATCGCGGCAATCGAGGCCTGAGACGACCTGGTTTCGGCCGCTACGTCGCCTCTGAGCCGCTCCGGATGGCCGAGCGACATACCAGGATTTCCCCCCAGACCAAACCGGCAAGATATGCTCGAAACCGGCTACGATGCCGCTCATCCTGCCCGTCGTGGTCTGCCGGCATCCCCTCCAGCGCGTTATCACACGAGCAAGACCCAATCCGGACCTTCTTTTTCGTGTGCTTGAGCGAGACAGCAGAGCCAACAGGCGCATGTTCAGGGCTTAGGTGACGATGCGCGTGTGCGCAGCTGCCAACTTGAAATGGGTTATTATCAGGGTAGCAACCGCTCCTCCCAACGACCGACTACCCTGTGACAATGCGTTTACCGCAGCTACGCCGCCTTGTCGGCGACGTAGAGAAACCGCGATAGGCGACGGCTACCAGCCAGTTCGGCCGCTATCGCAAGGACACGCTGCCGCTGTT
>DASTDQ010000285.1:0-6340 GCA_035710305.1 Vicinamibacterales bacterium
CTTTTCCCGAGAACGCGCGGATGGCGTTGATCGACTTGCCCGTCGTGGGATCGACGTTCAACCCCTCCTGCAGCAGGTTGTCGATCCTGACCACCGGCTCGAGGACGCTCGCCAGCGCCACGTTCGCCGGCGCTTTCCAGACGCCGCGCGCGCCGTCGACGGCGGCGTAGACGCCCGCCACGGCGCCGCTCGGCGGCAAGGTGAGGAAGTGATCGTTGACCGCGGCCTTCGCCACGTTGAACTCTTTGGTGTTGGTCGCTTCGATCGAGCTGAGGTCGACCGCGGCTTGCGCTCCAGGGAGCGTGACCTTGAAATTCGTGACGACGCCGTTCGCGTCGAGGGCGACGTGGTGGTTGATCGCGGTCTTGAGGAACGGATAGTACGCCGCGCCGTACTTCAGGTTCGTGGCCCAGGCGTCGCGGTTGGCGAGCACGACCTCCTTGTCCGTGTTGTTGCCGATGTCGACGTCGTCGCCGAGCTTCGTCTCGCCTCCCCAGACATCGAGGATCGCAAAGCGGTCCTTGAGCTTCCCGCACTGCGCGAGCATCGCCTGCGCCACCGACTGGTAGTCGGCAAACGCCAGCCGCGTCGCTTCGGGGACGACGAGCAGCGTCGGCTCATCCTGCAGGCCCACTTGAACCAGGCCGCCCTGCAGGCCCGTGTCGTCGTCCCCTTTCGCAATCGCGTCCCCGTAGTCGCCGACCGAGACGACGTAGCACTGGGCCCCGCCGTTGTCGTAGTACATTTTGACGGCCCAATAGAGGAGGTAGGCGGGCAGCGTCGCCCCCGCACCCACGCTGTAGGTCACCTTCAGGCCGTTGGGCGCGCTCGCATCGGTCGCCAGGGCGACGTTGATCTGTTCCGGGTGAGGCCCTCCGAAGAGCTCCTCGTACTCCGCCAGTGAGTACAGCTTCGTCGGCTTCAACGTGAGATCGTTGCCTTTCTTCGTCGCCTTCTCGGTGTATCCGACAAACGCGGGGATGGCAGTGCCCACCTCGGCAACCGACGGTGGAAAGACAGGTATCTCTTCGATGTACACATCGGGCGTCTTGTAGGTAGGCATCGTCCCGACCTCCTAAGGCTTGGGTTTCGACAGGTGCACGATCAGATCGGCGTTGGGCCGATCGGGCGTCACCTGCGGCAGATTGCTGATGATGACGTCGTTCTGCCGACGGAGCTGGACCCGGGCGTAGCCGCCCGCCTTCCGCTTCACGGGCGCGGTCGACTGAAACAGCGCCAGCTTGGCGCCGCCGGGCGCGACCAGGGATGCCGGCAGGTCCGACGGCGTGAAGGCCGCCGGCAGCTTCTTCGTGAAGGTGATCTCCGGGGGTCCGTTGGCGGAGAGCTGCGACACGTCGATCTGATTGAACTCCGCGTCGGTGTAGCCGCGCGCGACGACGTAGTACTTCAGGGTCTCCGCGCGCGCGTCGAAGGCCACGCTGAAGGCCGGCGCAGCGGCGTAGAATCCGGCCGCGATCGTGATCTCGACGACGCCGAACAGCGGCTCCCGCGCGAGCTCGGGATCGACATAGAACGCGCGGCTGTGCTCGACGTTGCCCGGATACGCCTCCACAACCGTGTACAGCCCCGGGGCGAAGCCAGTGAGGTCGAACGACACCGAATCCCGGTCTGCCGCGGTCGTGACCTCGATTGGCGGCGGCGCGGCGCCTCCCGTGGGCGAGGCGGTCACCGTCACCGGGCGGTCGCCCTGAGAGAGCGGGACCGTAAGGAGGTGTCCGGAGAGCACCGCGATCGTCGGTGCGCCGAGCTGCGCGTTGCCGGCGCCATTGCCGTAGATCGCAACGGCGGATCCCGGCGAAAACGCGAGCGCGGTGAAGTTGCTGAAGGACGTGTTGTTCAGGCACAGCCCGATCCGCATGACGGCGCCCGGCAGCGGGGTCCGCGGCGCATCGTTTTCATCGGCTTCGAAGAGCACGTACAGCTTTCCGTCCAGCGTGCGCGGCAGCAGCCGGCCTCGGCGCACGAGGGCTCCGACGTCGGGAGGGATCACGAACGTGAAGTCGCGGCACGAGCCGCCGTAGTAGACGTGCGTGACGTCGAGCGTGCAGAGGACGATGAAGCGCGTGATCATAGGCCGTGAATCGCAGCCGCGATCTCGGACACGGGCGGCTGAACGCTGCTCGGCTCGACGTCCTGGACGGCAACGAGCCGCAGCCGGTACACGACCGACGGCAATTGCTTGCCGCCGACGGCGGCCCACAACTGGTTCAACTGTTCGAAGGTGAGCGACTGCAGCTCGACCGTGAAGCGTTCGATCCGCGGATCGAGCGCCGGGTACCTGTCCCGGGTGAAGCCCGGACGGGACTGAAAGAAGGTCAGCACCCAGGACAGCTGGCGCAGCGCGATCTCATACGTCGTGAAATTGGCCGCGATCAGGATCGTCAGGTTCAGCTTGAGCTCGGGCTGCAGCACCACCTGACGTCCGTTGATCAACACCGTATCGGGCTGATGCGACTTGAGCACCCGCTCTTCGTCGATGTTCACCAGCGCGGCGCCGAGCGACTGGTCGGCAATCGTGCATTTGCCCGTGTCGTCGACCAACCTGCCGAAAGCGAGGCTGCCCTGCGGGGATCCGGTTCGCGCGAACAGGTACGCGTTGACCTCGCCGGCGAGGAACTTCAACGCCACGTCGATCATGGGCGGATGGCTCCTTCCCTCGAGCCGGGAGCGCCGTACCGGCGGCGGTACTCCTCGAGCGATCGAGCGAGCACGTCGACGAACGCATCGACCGAACGCGGAGTGGCCACGATGCTGGAGTGAAGGACGCTGTCGGCGTCGCCAAACCGCTGACCGAAATCGAGGATGAACTCCTCGGCACTGAAGCTGACGTCGAGCCAGTTCGCGTATCTGCGGTGAGCCGGGGACCGTCGCTCCTCAGTCATGGCGCGCAGCATCAGCAACGAACGCACCAGGCGGAGGGGCGGCGGCGCCCGCGGAAACTCAGTGGACGGAGGCCGATGAGGAAGCGTCAGGTGTCACTCGCGTGGCAGTTTGGCCGTGACACTGTCACACTCGGATGTGACATCGATGCGGTGTCGCGCGAGCTTGCGGTACAACGTCATGCGCGACCAGTTCAGCCGCTGGGCCGCCTCGGACTTGTTGCCGTGCGAGGCGCGGAGCGCCGCGACGACGCGCACGCGTTCGGTTTCCACGGGCAGAGGCGTGCTGAAGTCCGCTCCTCGTACGGCGGGAGGCAGCGCCTCGATCCCGATCGCGTCCGACTCAGTCGTCAGGACGCTGCTCTCGACCACGTTCCTCAGCTCGCGAACGTTGCCGGGCCATTCGTACGCCGCCAGCCGGGCGACCGCCTCGTCCGTGAACGCCGCGCCGAGACGACCGTACGCGGGGGCACAGTCGCGAAGAAACGCCCGCGCGAGCACGGGGACGTCGTCCGGGCGCTCGCGCAGCGGCGGTACGACGAGGCTGTAGACATTGAGGCGATAAAACAGATCGGCGCGGAACAGTCCCGACCGTACGAGCTCTTGAAGATTCCGGTTCGTGGCGGCCACCCACCGCACGTCGATCGTCTCGTGCCGGCGGCTGCCGAGGCGCTGGACCTCACGCTGATCGATCGCGCGCAGCAGCTTCGGCTGCGTCGTCAGGCTGAGCTCCCCGACCTCGTCAAGCAGGACAGTGCCGCCGCTGGCGGCCTGGAGGCGGCCGATCGACGTCGCCTGCGCGCCGGTGAACGCGCCGCGCTCGTAGCCGAAAAGCTCGCTCTCGAAGAGCGTTTCGGGAAGCGCCGAGCAGTTGATCGTGACGAAGGGGCCCTGCGCCCGCGGGCTGGACTCGTGGATGAGGCGGGCGATGAGGTCCTTGCCGGTCCCGGTCTCGCCGCTGATGAGCACGCTGCACGGCGTGACGGCGATGCGTTTGATCACCAGCCGCAGATTCTGCGTGTGCGGGCTTTCGCCGATGAGTCCGGGGACGTCCGTGTCGCGCGGCTCGATGTGCAGGCGGCGGAGGCTCTCGGCCAGCCCCGTCGGCGTGATCGGGATCCTGAGGTAGTCGTTCGCTCCGGATCGGAACGCCTCGACGGCAAGATGCTCCGACCCGGAGTAGGCGACGAAGATCACCGGACTCGCCCGAAAGCGCTGGCAAATCTCTCGCAGGCCCACGAGCGGGTGCCCGTTCGACTCGAGCACGATGACGAGGTCCGCGCGATCGGCACAGAGATCGGCGCCCAGCTCGACGAGCATGCGGGCAATGCGTTCGCGCTCGGGGGCATCACGCCCCGTGACGAACACACGCGGCGCCGCCACGCGGTCGGTCGCACTCCAATTAATCGACACCGCAACCTCGTGCGTGACCCTGTGACGAGAACGTCCGAGGGAACGGTCAGTCTTGCGCGCCGTGAACGTTCACGTCAATCGGGATTTCGCGAAGTACTTCGTTTTTGTGTGCACAGACGTAAACGCACGCGCGACGCGGCGCGAACAAGCTCAGCGGCTCGGCGTCTGCGCCTTCAGAATCTTGGCCGTCGTGATCGCCTGGCCCACGTGCCGCGTGCAGTGCTCGGCCGCATGGAAGAGCAACCCGATCACGTTGGTGGGCAGACCCGCCCGGCCGAGCTTGCGTTCGTCGAAGAGCGATTCGCGCGGTGTCGCGCGAAGCTGGTCGAGCGCGCGGTCGATGATCGCGCCGACGCCGGCGACGACCGACGCGAGCGGCGCGGGCGGATCGCCGGCTGCGCCCTCTTCACGCAGCGCCGCTCTCTGGGCGTCCGACAGAGCCTCGCCCCTCGCGTAGGTGAACAGGCGATCGAGCGCGCCGCCGGTGTGCCGCACGTGAAAGCCGATCGAGGCGGCGCCGCCGGGCCGAAGCCACACGTGCTCCGGCGGCACATCGGAGGCGATCCGATCGAGATCCTCGCGCGTCTGGATCAGCGCGTGGACGACGGGCATCAAGAGAGGATCGAAACCGGGGACGGGTCCTCGTTGCCAGACTTCGGTTTGGGAGGCGGCGCTCATGTCCTCCACTTTAACGCACGGTCCGGGTACCGCGGCGAGCACCGGTGGACGAGGCACAGGAGCGAGGAAAGCCTTCGGAGCAAGCCGTCTCGATCGCACGAAAAACGCTGCGAAGGCCAGCGACATGGCGTGGCGATGGGGGTCCCCACGCCGCGTCCACTGGACGTTGAGCCGGAGCAGCGTTTTTCCGGCTTGCGGAGCGGCTTTCGGAGCGATGTGCGTCGTCCAGTCGGTGCGATTCTGTTTCGGGATCAATTCGGTCCGGCTGAAGCCGGACACTACGTACGACACCCGTCACACGGTCCGGCTGAAGCCGGACACTACGTACGGGGCTTGTCCGCACGCAGGTGCACCGACACCTGCAGGATGGGCAGGACGGGACGAATCAAGCCAGCCAGGAATCCGGGGAGCCCCTTCCTGCGCAGGCGCTCCCTCAACTGACCTCCGTTCAGCCCGGGATACACAATCCGCGGCTCCAGCCCGGACTGCCGGCACCGGCGCAGCCACGAGCCGCGGCGGATCCACGTCTCGTTGATTCCGAGCTCGCGCTCCCTGCGCCCGAATCCGCCGCCGACGACGAAACGCACGAGCGACGGCAGCGGCTCTCCGCAGAGATACGCCGCACCGCCCGGTTTCAGTACGCGGGCGATCTCGCGGAACGTACGCCCGAGGTCCCACGAGTGATGCACGCACGAGGCCGCGAACACGACGTCGGCCGTCGCATCGGCGAGCGGCAGCCGGTTCATGTCAGCGAACAGCCGGCAGAGATCCGGCGAGTCGCCGGAGGCCGCGAGCTGCAGATGGTCGGTCACATCGGTCGCAATCACGCGGCACCCGGCCTGAAGCAGGATCGAGCTGGCCCAGCCCACGTCGGCCCCGATCTCGAGCACGGTGGATCCGCGTAGGATTGGCTCCTGCGCGAGCAGCTCCAGGACCTGCGCGCGCGACTCGGCAATCGCCCTGATGTGCGCCGAACTCGCCATGTCCGCCTCGGTCACTTCACCGCGATCCACGCGCTTCAGGACCGCCGCCATCCAGTCGGGCGGCGCGCCGGCCTCCCGATCCAGCGTGTGAACGGCCTCGCGCTCGCGCACGATGGCTGGGTGCGGCCGGTACAGGAAGTCCACGATATCGCCTCGTCGCGCGTACGTGGTCCCGCACGACGCGCAACGAAGGTGCTTGGGCGTCGTCTCGATCGCAGCGCCGCTGCACTCCAGGCAGCGAAGAAGGGGAAGCGCCCAGGGTCTCATCTCCGGCCCTAGAATATCCCCCACATCTGCTACGCTCTTTCCGTCACGGTCCGGCTGCCTTCGACTGCGCTCAGGCCAGGAAAGCCGGACACTACGTTG
>DASTDQ010000286.1:0-9183 GCA_035710305.1 Vicinamibacterales bacterium
GAGGGGTCCACACGGCTCCTGCCAGGAACTCACCTGGACGTCCACGTGACGAGCGCGCAGGGACGGATTCCCGTCCGCGCGCGCGTCGTGCGATGCCACGTCTGGAGCTTGACTGCGGAGTTGGTTCAGTACAGAGGCGCGTTTGCGTTCGGCGCGCTCGTCGAGCTTGCGCTCTCGTCACGCAGTTCAGTCGAGGGCACGACATCTGATTGCGAGACCAGAGAGGCGGACGGATCACCCCATAAACTGCGACCGGGGTCTGTCCGATAGGGAGGTCTGAACGCGCTTCACCCCTCGCGCTTTTTCGGGTAACTGCCCATGCTTGGTGTCATTCTCACGCCCCTAGCTCTCGCACTCGTCGTTGCCGGCTTGCAGTTCATCCGAAACCGACGCCGGCGCCGCCGTCAGTCGTGGGAGCATCTGCATAACATCGGACCGGTGAGCGGCCAATGGCTCGCCGATCGCCGACGTACCGGTTAGAGGCGACTCCGCCAGGCAACAGTTCGTGCACTCGAAGGCAAAAGAGCGTCGAGGGAATTCATCGGCGTGTCTTTTCGTCCACAGAGTTGTCTGCGCGGGAGTTCGACTCATTCGTCAGCGGCGCCACGCGGAGCGTCGATGTGTCGAGCACAAACGCCGGCACGCCCGGAGCGAGGGAGAGAAGCTCACGGTTCCGGTCGCCTCGATCGAAGGCAACCCAGCGTCCAGTAGAGGCGAGGTCCGCGCCGTAGCCCGTTAACGCCAGATGCGGGTTGTGATCGGCGGAGTAGCGGACGAAGACAATCGACTTGACGGGCGTGTTCTTTTCGACGGCGGCGCGCGCCGAGCGATGAAAGGCGTTGCGTTGATCGACTGCGCCGCGAACACGCCAGACGTCCGAGACGCCAAGCGGCACGAGCAGCAGGGCCGTAACGGCGGCGGCGGCCGTCACATGAGCGGGCCACACCGGACCGTCGCCTCGACCCGCGCCGCTCAGGGTGTGGAAGAGACGGCCCATCTGGCACGCCGCAAGGAAGTACAAGATCGGCAGTATCTCGACGTAGTACACGATCCACATCGGCGGGTGCGCAAAGGACAGATAACCGAGGAACAGCGTCCCGGCCGCGGCAAGTCCCAGGCGTTCAATCCGCGAGCCGTGCAGGACCGCCGCCAGGATCAACACACCCAGCCACAACCGCCAGCCGTCGATCGTCCAGAAGAGCACCGACAGAATCCGTTTCACGAAGGCTACCGGCAATGCAGCGGGCACGTAATCGCTGTGCACCTGACGCGACCACTCGCCAACGGCCGCGAGCTCCGGCTGCGGCTGTCGGAGCGGAGGCGTCGCGTCTACGCCAAACCCAGGCTTGTCGAACGGAAAGTACGCCTGCGAATAGTACGAGTACGGATTCTGCCGCCAGTCTCCGAGCGTCTGCTGATTCCAGATCGGGCCGAGCGCCAGAATCGCGAGCGCGGCGACCGCCGGGAGGGCGAGCGTCGTCGCGGCCGTCGCGACGTCTTTCAGGCGTCTGACGATGACCCACGCCAAGGGGAGGGAAAGAGCCACGATCGTCAGCGGCCTCGTCTCGATGCCGAACGCCAGCGCCGCAGCGGCGAGCGTCAGGTACGCCGTGCGCCCCGAGTCGAGCCAGCGAATCGTGCCAAAGACGGCAAGCCACCACATGGCAGTGCTCGTGGTTTCCGAGAAATACGAAGCGGCCCAGTACAAGTTGGCCCAGCCCGTTGTCCACAGCCACCACGTGAACAGCGAGACCCACTCGTTGGCCAGCCGCCTCGCGATCCAGAAAATCAGCCCGCCGGAAAGCGCGGCCAGCAGCACCGGCATCAAGCCGGGGAGGCCTAGCCACGCGCCGAAAGCAAGCACCAGCGCGTGGCCGGGCGGATACTTGGCGAACACCGCCGGCTCGACGAACACGTGCATCTGCTCGAAAAAGGCCGGCAGAGGAGGAGAGGGCAGCGTCCATTGTCCCTGGGCGAATATCGAGGCTTGCAGCAGATAGGCGCGCTCGTCGTGGATGACACCGGGCTCGCTGAACGAGCCCCAGACGATCCGGACGGCGATCAGTGTCAGCAGCCCCGCGAGGAGGGGAGCCCACCGGGTCCGGCTGAAGCCGGACACTACGTCGACGGTCCGGCTGAAGCCGGACACTACGTACGTCGATGGCGCGGCGAACGCCCGGCTGCGACGGGCGATGAGGACAAGGGCGGCGAACGTCAGCCCCGCGAGAAGAACGGTCCAGATCGCGGGCGGAGGGGGGCTCAGCATTCGAGCTTGCGGCAGAGCACCAGATACTGCGCGCCAGCCGGAATTCGAGAGAGCCTGATCTCCAGCGGCCTCAGTGCGGCAAGCAGGCGGGGGAAGAAGAACAGGAAGTCGGTGCGCAGAACATCAAAGCCTGCCCGGGCGAGCAGGCTGCGGGCACGGGGAGGCGAGATGAGCTTCGCGTCGCGGTCGAACGGAATGCGGCTCATGACGAGCCTCGTCGCAGGGTTCCAGGGGTTGTTCTCCCAGAAGGCGAAGTATCCGTCGTCTGCCAGCGATCGACGGATGCCGGCGAGAACGGCGGGGCGCTCCAACGGCGGCACGTGGTGAAACACGCCGTTGCAGTACACGAGGTCGAATGGACCGGCCGACCCCATCTCCTGGATCGTCCGGAACTCCAGCCGCGAATCGACGTGAACGCGCCGCGCCGCGTTGAGGCTCTCGAGCGAGGCATCCACCCCGACGACGCGATCGGCGTCGAGCTGACGGAGCAACTCCGGACACGTGCCCCCTGTGCCGCTGCCGAAGTCCAGTACTCGTGTGGGACGCGCGCTCAATTCGGCAAGGCACCGCGACACCCATTTCACCCGCTCCGTGGCGAAGTACTCCCTCGACTCGCCGCTGAGCGACAGCCCGCGGTTGAGCGCCGCGTCGTAGTCCGCCGCGTACGCGTCGAATTGCGACATCAGCGCCGCCGCATCCCCAGGAGACTGAGGAAAAAGGACGAGAGGATCGTCTGGTATCCGAGCACCGAGAGCGTGACTCCGGGAACGACGACGCGCATCGTGTGCGCGTAGTCGAGGCGGCCGAAGTTCAGGACGCGCCATTCGTTCAGTGCGGCCGCGAGCATCACGCCGCCGATGGCTACCGTGCCCAGGCCGGCGAGAAGGCTCCGCTCGAGCGGCAGGATCGAGGCGAATCGCTCCACGCGCCGATCCGCGGGAAGCAGGCCTTCCGAGGCGGCGAACGTCTTGGCGATGAGCGAGAAGAGCATGCTCTGATAGCCGCAGATCACCGCGAGGCTCGCGAACAGCAGCGTGTGGGCGTCGAAGGTCAACCCGCCGAGCGTGACGCCCGGCATCGCGACCGTGTAGCCGATGAGCCCGAGCACCAGCAGGACGAGTCCCGGCATCAGGAACAGCCGGCGCGGCGTGCACATGAGGAAGAACCGCAGCGTGCGCCACCCGTCACGGAACGTCTTGAGATGGGGCGCATGGGTCCGTCGGCCGTCCGGGTGCAGCGTGATCGGCACCTCGCTGATCCGCGCCCCGTTGAGGCTGGCCTTCACGATCATCTCGGTGGCAAACTCCATCCCCGTGCAACGCTGATCGAGACGCTCGTAGAGCGCCTTGGTGAAACCGCGGAGGCCGCAGTAGATGTCGTGGACCGGCGCGCGGAACCAGGCGCGCGCGACCCGGGAGAACATCGGGTTGCCGAACCATCGGTGCAGGGGCGGCATCGCCCCCGGGAGGACACGTCCTCCACCGGACGGCAGACGGCATCCCTGGACGAGGTCGAACCCTTCCCTCAGGCGCTCGACAAAGGCGGGCACCTCGCCGAAGTCGTAGCTGTCGTCGGCGTCGCCCATGACGATGAAGCGGCCGCGCGCGGCGTCGATGCCGCCCATGAGCGCGGCGCCGTAGCCTCGTTCGGCCACCGGGACCAGCCGGGCGCCCGCGGCCCGGGCGATTGCGGGGGAGTCGTCCGTGCTGCCATTGTCGGCCACGACGATCTCACCGTTGATTCCGGCGCGCGCCATCCCGTCGCTGGCCTTTCGGATGCACGTCGCCAGCGTGTCCGCCTCGTTCAGGCAGGGGATGACGACCGACACTTCGACCGGTTTCTCTGACACCTCTACTCCACAGCTCGCTTGTGTTGCGGCCTTCGGCACGAGCCCCGGGTGAGAACCCCGCCGGTTGCAGCCAGAAACGACGTAGCCAACCACACCAACACAAGCGAGTCCCAGGGTTAATCCATTTATCGGGCGGACTTGGAAGGACTTGCAGTCGTGGGTAGCGCTTTCCCATGAGCGTGAGCCGCGATGAAACGGCCGAGGGTCCGGCTTACCCGGCTCGTGCACGAAATAGGATACGGCGGTCCTCCAAAGCGTTTGGCACGAACAGCTTACGCCGCTGGCCGTGACGTGGCATCGAGCTTGGTTTGCCGCTCACGGAGGTGGGCGTGGGAGAGACATTCGGAGCCGTGCAGAGGGATGGAGTCCCGTGTCCGCGGGCCTACGTCAGCATCGCGAGCCTGCGGCAGGTGCTCGAAGCCCTGGGGGCGGCACTCGTCCGCAACACCACCGACAAGGACCTCGAGGCCACTTTCGAGCAGGAGGTCCGCCAGCTTCTCGATTTGCGTGCCGTTCGATTGCGCGAAGTACGGGTTCGCTACCAGGCAAGGCTCGTGACGCCCACACGCACGGCCGACTCCATCGTCCTCGGCGTACCGACGGCGGACCCGAGGGTACAGGCGGTGCTGGAAGCCTCCTGCGATCCCGCAAAACCGCTCGACGATCCGGATTTCGAAGCGCTCATCACGCTCGCTCATCTTGGCGGCCTGGTCCTCGAGGTCGCGCGAGGCCGGGCTCTGTTTGGAAACAAGCCCAGGCCGAGCCCGGGGCAGCTCATTGGATCCACGCTCGTCATGGGGGCACTGCGTGAGCAGGTCGAGCGCGTCGCGGCGACCGACTTCACGGTGCTCATCGAGGGCGAAAGCGGCACCGGCAAGGAGCTCGTGGCGCGACAGCTTCACGACTTGAGCAGGCGCCGGCGGGGCCCGTTCGTCGCGCTCAACTGCGCCGCGGTGGTCGAGACGCTGCTCGAAGCGGAGCTGTTCGGCATCGAGGAGCGCACGGCAACCGGTGTTCGAGGGCGTCGCGGCAAGTTCGAGCACGCCGAGGGCGGCACTCTCTTCCTCGACGAGGTGTCTGACCTGTCGCTGTCGGCCCAGGCCAAGCTTCTGCGCGTTCTGCAGGATCTCGCGGTCGAGCGCGTTGGCGGACAGGGAGTGCATCGTATCGACACGCGCATCGTGGCAGCGTCCAACCGCCCTCTCGCGGAGCTGGTGGCGCGAGGCCAGTTCCGGCCGGATTTGTACTACCGTCTGAGCGGTGTGGAGATTCACGTTCCGCCCCTGCGCGCGCGGCGCGATGACGTGCCGGAGCTGGCGCGATATTTTCTGGGACGTCACAGGAACACGAGAGACCTGACACTCTCGCCCGAAGCCGAGCAGGCGCTGACGATCTATCCGTGGCCGGGCAATGTGCGTGAACTCGAACGGCTCATCGAGCGGTCGCTGGCGCTGGCGGAATCGGATCGCATCGAGATCGACGACCTGCCGCGCCGCATTCGCGGGGACTTCAAGGAGATCCTGCTGCCGTCACTGGCGCGGGACGAATCGATGCGGGCGTGGGGAAGCCAATATGCGCGGCTCGTCTTCGACCGGTGCGGAGGCAACAAGCGCCAGGCGTGCCGCATCCTGAAGATCAGCTATCACACGCTCGACGCGTACCTCCGGGTCGCGGGCTGGCGCGGCCGCGGCGGGGGCAGGTATCTGCCCCGGTGGGTGAAATCGGTCAGCGATTCGCAGCCGGGGAGTTCAGGAAACTGACGTGACGGACACTCCGTACCTTCTGCGTTTCTTTCAGGTCGTTCCGCCGGTTCCGCCGTTGATCGTGGCGACCTTCGTCGCCGTCACCGGCGTCGCGAGCCTTGCTGTGGCGACCTCCCCCGGGCGAGCGAGGGGAGCGCTGGCTCCCGTGCTCCTCCTCCAGTTGTTCACGGCTTCGTCGGGGTTCGCCGTCCCGGCGCGGCGCGGTCACTACGACCTGCTGCTGACCCGGGGCACCAGCCGCCTTCGCGTCACCCTCGCGCATTGGGTCACGACGATTGCGCCCGGAATCTTCAGCTGGCTGGTGCTCGCCGTTGTCGAGCGCCTCGCCGCCGGAGACGGGGCCGTATTGCTCGCCTCCGGGACGCTGGCCGCCATATTCATGGTCTCTACGCTTCCGTGGGCGTTGACGATCGCTCTGCCGCGCTTTTCCGGCGGCATCGGCTGGCTCTTGCTGCTCGTGACCATGGGGACGACGTTTGCCGAAGGCGTGTTCGCCGAATGGACCGTGACCTCCACGCGCGTCGAAGCGCTCGTCTGGCCCGCGTGGGTGTTCCTGATCTATCCACTCGGTGCGGTAGGTGAGTCGCTCGGACCGCCGCAACTGCTGGCAGTGGCGCCGGGCATCACCCTGGCCGCGGCCGCGATGGCCATTGCGTGCCACTGGGCCGCACACTCGGACATTCCTCTGTCGGCCGCACAGTGATGGACCTTGCGGTATCGGTCCGGAATCTCTCGGTTCAATACGGCCGGCGCCTCGTGTTCCAGGGCGTCTCCTTCGATCTCGCAGCGGGGCAGGCTGCCGGCGTCATCGGCCCGAACGGGTCGGGAAAGACGACGCTGCTGAGGACGATCGCCGGCTGCCTCACGCCGAGGTCCGGGGAAGTTCGCATCAACGGGCTGACGCCTCGAGATGCGCTTGCGCGAACCGGCGTGGCGTATTTCGCCGGCGATGCCACGCTGCCGGGAGCCGTCCGGGCGGCCAGGTGGGGGAGCCTCGGCAATGGCGACACGGTGACGCAAGATCGCCGCCCTCTTCGTGCCCTTTCGCGTGGAACGCGTCAGCTGCTCGGCCTGCGCACGGCACTGGGACGTCAGCCGCTCGGCCTCGTCGTCCTCGACGAACCGTGGGAAGGGCTCGACCCGGACGCCGGCCGCTGGCTGTCGACGATCATAGAGACGAAGCGTGACAGGGGCGCCGCTGTCGTCCTTTCCTCACACCGGCTGCACGATCTCGCCGGTCTCTGTGATGTGTACCTCTTCCTGCTGCCGCATCAGGCGACCGTCCTTCGTGCGCACGAGATCGCGCCGACAGAACCGGTGACGGCCGAGCACCTCGTGGACGTGTTCGATCGGCTGCGCGGCGGGACGCTGCCGCTCCGCGCCTGGGAAACCGAGGGACGAGAGGAGTTGAGGCGAGGGCGCTAGCCGCGAAGGTTGAGCGACGTCGTGTCCTGGTGCGACTCGTTTCGATCGTGTATACGGGAGGCCATCTTCAGCCCGAACAGCACGCAGCCCACGAAGAGTAGCGGCAGTCCAACACTGGGCGGAATGAGGTCGCTGTACAGAGTTAAGGCCCAAAAGACGAGCGCGCCGAGTTCGCCCGCGAGCCGCAGTCCACGGGGCATGGCTCGACGCATTCTACGCCCCCTCATGGGAATGCCTCAACCGCAACGGTCGCCCTTCTTGACCCTTCAATCGCGCGACGAGTACAGTCAAGGCGTTGGGCCCCACCGCTTTACGCGCGGCTTCATGACCAGTACGACTACAGAACTCCGCGCCACGCCGCTGCGCGCACGCCATGTCGCCTCAGGGGCCCGCATGGTTCCCTACGCGGGCTGGGAGATGCCCGTCGAGTACTCCGGGATCACCAACGAGCATCTCGCTGTGCGCACCCGCGCGGGCCTCTTCGACGTCAGCCACATGGGTGAGATCGAAGTGGCCGGCAAGGGCGCCCTCGAGGCCGTGCAGAAGATCTCGAGCAACGACGCCGGGGCGCTGAAGGTCGGGCAGGCACACTATGCGGCGCTGACGTCTCCGCAGGGCACCTTCCTCGACGACATGCTGGTCTACCGCATGGCGCCCAGCCACTTCATGCTCGTCGTCAACGCGGCCAACACCGCCAGCGACTTCGCGTGGATCGGCGAGCAGGTGAAGGCCGCGGGCGACGCGGCGGTCGTGAATTCGAGCAGCCGCTACGCGCTGATTGCGATCCAGGGACCTGCCGCGCGCGAAGTGCTTCAGCCGCTTACGGGTGTTGACCTCGGCGAGCTCCGCTACTACTGGTTCGGGCACGGCGAGGTGGCGGCGGCGCGCGTCACGATTTCCCGAACCGGCTATACGGGCGAGGACGGCTACGAGATCTTCGTACCCCCCGCGATGGCCGACCGCGTGTGGCAGGCGCTCCTCGAGTCAGGCCGGCCGGCGGATGTCGTCCCCTGCGGCCTTGGCGCCCGCGACACGCTCCGGCTCGAAGCCGCCATGCGGCTTCACGGGAACGACATCGATCAATCGACCACCGTCCTCGAAGCCGATCTTGGCTGGACGATCGCGTGGAACAAGGGCGACTTCGTCGGCCGCCAGGCTCTATTGGAGCAGAAGGAAAAGGGGCTGACGCGCAAGCTCGTGGGCTTCGAGATGATTGACCCGGGCATCGCCCGCCACGGCTACGCTGTCATGTCGAGCGGAGCGAAGGTCGGTGAGGTGACGAGTGGCACGCAGACGCCGTTCCTGAAGAAGGCGATCGGGATGGCGTACGTGCCCGTAGCGTTGGCCACCCAGGGAACTGAGCTGAGTATCGACATCCGCAGCCGCGCGTCGAAGGCGCGCGTGGTGCCGCTGCCGTTCTACAGACGAAAACCGTAATGGGGTCGGGAGTCATTTATTGATGGCGTATCCGGCAGATCGCAAGTACACCAAGGACCACGAGTGGATTCGTATCTCGGGCAGCGACGCCGAGATCGGCATCACTGACTTCGCCCAGGAGCAGCTCGGCGACGTCGTCTACGTCGAGCTTCCCGAACCGGGTCGGACGATCACGGCGGGGGAGTCGTTCGGCTCGATCGAGTCGGTCAAGGCGGTCTCCGAGCTCTTCGCGCCCATGAGCGGTACGGTCGTTGCCGTCAATGACGCGCTCAAGGACCACCCGGAGACTGTGAACGCAAAGCCGCACGACACCTGGATGGTGAAGATTCGCCTCACGGACCCGAAGGCCGCCGGCACGCTGCTCGACAGCGCCCAGTACGAAGCCGTGATCCAGGCCTGATGAACCCGCTCGACGCGTCGGACTGGTTTGCCGCCCGCCATAT
>DASTDQ010000287.1:0-3245 GCA_035710305.1 Vicinamibacterales bacterium
GCCAGCTTTCGACGACGAGAATCAGCGCGAACAAGGATCCTCCAACCACACCCCAGCGCCGTACGCGCTGCTCGAAGCGTTCCGCCCTCGAACGAATCTCGTCGATCGACATGACCTGCTCCTCTCGTGGCTGGCCACGCCACAGCTTCCTGATGTCCTGTTCGGGCTCATTCATGGTCGATGCCTCGTTGTAGTACGCGCCGCATCAACGCCTGCTTGATGCGGTGAATCCTCGTCGCCACGTTTCCCGCCGTCAGCCCCGTGATCTCCGCGATCGTTGCGGCGTCAACCTCCTCGAGATAGAGGAGCATGACCTGCCGATCGATCGGGGGGAGCTGCCGTATCAGCTCGTAGAGCTTGTTCAACACCCGCCGGCGATCGAGCTGCTGCTCTCCGTCGATCCGGTCCGGGATCGACTCGAGATCATCCGGCGCGACGAAGATCGGCGCGTGCGTCTTCGGTCGTATGACGTGCGAGGTGGCGACGTTGTGTGCCACGCGGTAGACCCACGTCCGCACCGAACAGCGGCCGTTGAAGCGCGCCAGGCTGCGCCACAACGCGACGTGAATCTCCTGCAGCAGATCCCGGCGCTTGTCGGCATCACGCTCGTACGCCCGTGCCAGCCGCTCCAGCGCGCCGCCGTATTCCGCGGCCACTTCGGAGTAGAGGCGCTCATCGCCTCCAACCGGACGATGCATGCACGTCAGATAGTCGCAGACGGGGGGACTTTCTTACGCAGGGGGCAGGGGGCAGGGGGCAGGGGGGCGTCAGTCGGGCTCGGGCTGCTGGATGCTGTCGACGACGAAGTACTCGAGCGGTCCGCGCTCGGGGCGCAGTCTGAGACCCAGCTGCTCCTCGAGCGCCTGGAACACGGTGGGGCTGTCGTCGGTCGGCACCGGGGCGCCGAGGCCCGCAGGAGCCCCGAGTCCGCCGGCACCTCCGAGCCCGGCTGGCGGGGCGCCGGGCACAGCCGTCGTGAGCCCTCGAGCCATCATCGTCGGCGAGAAAGTGAACTCGAAGTCGAAGCCGCCGGTGAGGTCGGTGCGGTCCACAACGGGCCGACCCGACAAGCTGGAGAGCAGCGCGATGAGCGTCGTCGAGAACTCCAACCCGGCCGTCTTGATCGTCATGGCCATCGGCCCCCCAGGCGTTGCCGCAGGCGTCATGCTGGTGTTGCAGATCAGCGGCTCACCAGGCTTGGAACCCAGCGTCTGCAGGACCGCCTGCTGTTCCTTGGGCCCAAGAGTCCGGGCTTTCGCCATCGCTTCCTTCATCGCCGCCTGACGCTGCTCGAGGATGGCCTTGCACTCCATGTCCGACTTCGTGAGCTTCGGCCCCAGCCGCCCGTCCTTGCGCGCGACGACGAGCGCGTAGACGTCGCCCTCGCGCGTCTCTTTGTGCCACTTCAGTTTGAACCGGTCCTCGAGCAGGGACTGGACCATGAGCATCACCTGGTCCTGGTCCGCCCCGTCGGGCATTTTGGCGTTGATGTCGAACCGCGAGGTCCTGACCCAGTCCGGCAAACCATCCACCTGGTTCGGCCGGAGGCTGTAGGCGAGGGTCAGCAGCATCTGCAGCGGCAGCCCCGTCATCGTGAAGCGCCCCGGCGGCGAGCTGAGCGACATCGCGTTGACGGGCCCGGTGTTGGGCCGCACCGATGTCACCTCGAACGCGGGCTTGGGCCCGTCGGGGGCCGCTGTCGGCGGCCCCTGCGTCGCCGCCTGGGGCGCCGCGACAAACACCTGCCCGGCGATGGGCACGGCGGCGGCGAGGACGGCGCTGAGAGTGACGACGGCAACTTCGTAGCGCACGGCCGGCTCCTGAACCTTCGACGTGCCCGGGCACTCGACAGTTTGCTCGTTGACGCTACCGCTTCAGGTGCGCGCGCAGCACCCGGTCCACGTCGTCGCGTCCGGTGGGCAACATGCCGGGCTCGACGACTTCACCGGCCTCGATGAGCATTCGCGCGACCTCGACGTAGTCGCCCGACCTCTTGTTCCAACCGAAGACGGATCCGTAAAGGCACCAGCCGAGCGGCGTGCCGCCGTGCGACCCATCGCGAACGCCAATTGCCGGATCGCGGGTCAACAGCACGCGCACCATCTCGGCGTTGCCGAGAAAGGACGCCCAATGCAGCGCGTCTCCGTTGTCGTTCCCGACGGCCCGGGTGTCGAACCCCAGGTCCACCATCAGGGCGACGGCCGCCGTGTCGTTCCAGAACGCGCGGTCCGCGATCACGCGCCGCTGGCTCTCGGTCAGCCGCGAGACAATCCCAGGATCGGAGGCCACAAGCCGTTCCGCCGACGATCGATCTCCGGTGGCACAAGCCGCCAGCAGTCGCTGAACGGGAGAGGCGTGCTCCAGCAGTTGCTGGACGACGTCCGGACGCTTCAGTTGCGACGCGACCTCGATCGGCGTCATGAAGTGGCCGAGCACCCAGCGGTAGATGTCGCCCCGCCCGTCGCCGATTTCCTCCGCGGTCGCCGCACGCGCCCCGTTGTGCCGGACGCGGAACCTTCCTTCGCCGATTCGATGATCGAGCGCGCCGGGATCGTCCGCCAGGCAGCGTTCGACCAGCTGTCGATCGCCGAGCGCAACGGCCAGGAAGATGTCGATGCGGGCGCCGAGGCCGATGAGGTATCGAACGACGTCAGGCGCATCCACGGCGAGGTACTGCGCAGGCGTCGATTCGTGGTCGACACAGCGCGTGTCAACCTCCGCGCCCCTGTCGACGAGATAGCGCGCCATCTCCAGCGTCTTCGCGGAATGGAGCGCGGTCTTCCCGTCGCCGCCGCGCGCCCGCACGAGCGAAGGGTCGCGCTCGACCAGCTCGCGAAGCCGATCGAACATGCCGAGATGCGCGGCCGCGAAGACGTCGACGGCCGCGCCCCGGGCGATGAGCGGCGCCGCTTCTTCGGGCGTCATGTCGTACTCGAGGATTCCGAAACCGCCGGCCCACCACGCCGACTTCAGATTGAGATCGGCGCCGTACGACAGCAGGAGATCGAGCAGCGGAAGATTCTTCGTCGCGCACTTCGCCGGTCGGCTGTCGAAATAGCTGATGGGCGCGTTGATCGCGGCACGGACCTCGGCGTGCGCCTCGAGCAGCGCGCTCACGCGCGCGACGTCCTGCGCGTGAAGCGCGGCCACGAACTGTTCGACGGGCGTCAACGTCTGACCGCGACCCGTTACTGAACCCGGCGCCAGGACGAATCGGGGTTGAACGTCGTCATGTTTCGCGCCGC
>DASTDQ010000288.1:0-3258 GCA_035710305.1 Vicinamibacterales bacterium
TAGAACGAGAGCCACTCCTGAATCCCGCACAGGCCGGCGCGCTTCGCCAGGTCGAGAAACAGGACCGAATCGAGCACGATCGGCGCGGCGAGGATGCTGTCACGGCACAGGAAGTTGATCTTCAGCTGCATCGGATACCCAAGCCAGCCAATCAGATCGATGTTGTCCCATCCTTCCTTGTTGTCGCCGCGCGGCGGATAGTAGTTGATACGGACCACGTGGCACAGATCGCTGTACAACTCGGGATAGAGATGCGGCTGGAAGATGTACTCGAGCGCCGACTTCTTGCTCTCTTCCTTGGTCTTGAACGACTCGGGGTCGTCGAGGACCTCCCCGTCGCGGTTCCCGAGGATGTTGGTTGAATACCAGCCTCGAACGCCCAGGAGCCGCGCCTTGAGTCCGGGCGCCACGATCGTCTTGATGAGCGTCTGCCCCGTCTTCATGTCGTTGCCCGCCACGGGGGACTTCGTTCTGCCCGCCAGCTGCAGCATCGCCGGAACGTCGGCGGTCAGGTTCGGCGCGGCGTTGGCGAAGGGAAGGCCTTCGCGCAGCGCGGCGTAGGCGTAGATCATGCTCGAAGGAATGGAGTCGTCGTTCTCCTGGAGCGCTTTCTCGAAGGACGCGATGGTGGCGTGCGCCGCCGTTTCCTTCATGTAGACCTCGGTGCTGCCAACCCAGATCATCACGAGGCGGTCACACCCGTGCCGGGCTTTGAAGGCGCGGATGTCCTCCACGAGCTGCTCCGCGAGGTCACGCTTGTTCTTGCCCTTCTTGACGTTCGGGCCATCGAGGCGCTTGACGTAGCGCTGGTCGAACACCGCAGGCATCGGCTTGATGGCTTCCAGTTCCGTCCTGACTTGATCCAGCTGCGACGGCTCGAGCACGCCGGCAGTTCGTGCCGCCGCGTAGCAGTCTTCCTCGAAGATGTCCCAGCCGCCGAACACCAGATCGTCCAGACCGGCGAGCGGCACGAAGTCCTTTATCCTGGGCGCCCGTCCCTCGGTCCGCTTTCCGAGGCGGATCGTGCCCATCTGGGTCAGTGAGCCGATCGGCTTTGCGAGGCCTCGCCGAATGGCCATGACGCCGGCAATCGTCGTGGTGCTCACGGCGCCGAGGCCGACGAGCAACACGCCGAGTTTGCCGCCCGCAGGGGCAATGGTCACTGGTGAAGTCACAATCGCCGACTATATCATGAGGAAATGGGCAGGTTTTTGCGCGAGTCCACGGTCGGACGCGAACCGCTCGCCGTGGCGATGAGCGGGGTCCGGCTCGGGGAGCGCATCCTCCAGATCGGCATCACGGACCGTCGCGTCACGGGTGCCCTCGCCGCCAAACCGGGATTGTCGGGAGAGTCTGCGATCGTGGTCACCGACGAAGCGGCCGCGGAACGTGCGCGGCGCGCGGCCGCAGACGCGGGAGCGCTTGTTCACGTCGCGGTGCATTCGCTCGAACGCCTTCCGTTCGAGAGCGGGTCATTCGATGTCGCCGTGGTCCATGCGGGCGACGCCCAGGCCGCGGCCGGCGTCCCGCGCGCGGGAGTACTTGGCGAGTGCAGGCGCGTCCTACGCTCCGGCGGGCGTATCGTTGTGCTCGAAGCAGGGACGCGCACCGGACTTGCGGGGATATTCCGCGCCCGGGAGCCGAGGGAGGCCGGCGCCACCTCCCAGGAGCTCCAAGCGGCGGGGTTCCAGGCGGTCCGAATCCTCGGGGATCGCGACGGCTGCCGTTTCATCGAAGGACTGAAGGTTGACCTACAGAAGTGACAACACAGGCTCCTGGGGGAGCAATCCCTGCCAGTTCGCGCCTGATCCGGGCCGGTCTCGAAGGCAAGGGATTTGCCCTGACGCCGGCGGGCCTGTATGGTGATCTACTGATGAAGGGGCTGCTCTGGACCATCGGGCTCGTCCTGGCCGCGGCCGTGGCGATCGGGGCGCAGTCGCAGGAAGGGACGCTCTTCCGGAGCGGCGTCGACTTCGTCAGCGTCACGGCGACGGTCACCAACGACAACGGGCGCTTCGTCTCGGGCCTGCGCCGGCAGGACTTCACCGTCTACGACGACGGCGTGGTCCAGGACGTCTCCCATTTCAGCAGCGAGCGCGTGCCCGTCAGTCTTGGCATCCTCCTCGACGTCAGCGGCAGCATGTCGGTCGAGAAACTGGCAACCGCGCGCAGAGCGATCGAGCGGCTCATCTTCGATCTTCTCGAGCCGGACGACGAGCTGTTCTTCATGCAGTTTGCGACGCGTGCCGAGCTGGTCGAGCGCTGGACGACGGATCGCGAGCGCATACGGCGTGCCCTGAGAAGGATGGATGCGTCGGATGGAACAGCCCTGTACGACGCCGTGGCCGCTGCAATTCCAACGGCGTCGGAGGGCCGGCATCGAAAGAAGGCGCTGCTCGTGATTTCCGACGGGAACGACACGAGCAGCACGATGAACGTGCCCCTGCTTCGTCAGCGGATTCTGGACAGCGACGTCCTCGTCTACGCGCTCGGAGTGGACTCGACGGCGCGCACGGATACGCGCGTACCGATCGTGCTGCCGCAGATTCAGTTCCCGACGCCGTTTCCGCGGCCCGGCGGATTCCCGCCCCAGCAACCGCGTTTTCCTCCGCCGATCGTGGGCGGCGGCAGCTCCACGTGGCCCAGCAGCCCCGGCGAGCGCGTCAACGCCGACGTGCTTCGCCAGATCACCGACGACACCGGCGGCCGCACGGAGATCGTGCGCGGGTTCAAGGGCCTCGACGACGCGACCGCGCGCATCGCCGACGAGTTGAGCAAGCAGTATTTCCTCGGCTACACCAGCTCGGTTCCCCGAGACGGCCGCTGGCACTCCATTCGCGTCACCGTGCGCAAGGGCCGCGTGAACGTTCGAGCGAGGCGCGGCTACTTCGCATCGTAAGGTTGGACGGAAACGGTCGAGTGGATATCATCACACTCGGTGCCGATTCCTCTCGTCGCTCTCGGACTGAGCTTGCTGGGCGGGCTCGGCGGCCTGCTTGTCGCGTCCGGCGTCCTCCTGATCAACGACACGGTCCGCGCCCGCCTGGTTCCGTGGCTCGTGAGCTACGCCGTCGGCGCGCTGCTGGGCGTGGCGACGCTCGCCATTCTTCCGTCGGCGCTCGAGCAGCTTCCGGCGACTCGCGTGCTCGGGACGTTGCTGCTGGGCATCCTGATCTTCTTTCTTCTCGAGAAGCTCGTACTCTGGCGTCATTGCCACACTCACGACTGCGAGGTCCACGACGGCGCGGTGCTTCCGGT
>DASTDQ010000289.1:0-2114 GCA_035710305.1 Vicinamibacterales bacterium
GCACGAACTCCTCGTACGACCGCCAGTGCTCGAGTTGCGCCGCCTTGAGCCTCGCGTATTCGTCGGCCTGCCGGGCGAACGCCTCGTCGTGCCGCGCTTCCGCATTCCGCAGGAGTGCGCCGAGCTCCTCGAACGTCGTGCGAGCCTGACCCGACAGGCGATGAAGATCGCTTTCGAGCTCGCGAAGGAGGGCCGGGTCCGGACCGGACGCTGTGGCGGCGGCCGCACCGGCGTCGGAATTCGTCGTGATCTGTTCGACCGCGGCCTCTAGCCGCTTCCGGTCGCTCACGTCACGGAGCACCATCAGCACGGAGGAGTCCCGGCCGAGCTCGGCCGGGACCGGCACGGCGGACACTTCGAGGACCCGCTGTGTTCCGTCCACCGTCGAGACACGAACCTCGATCGAGCGCTGCTCGCCGCCGCAGACGCGCGTGAAGAAGTCGCTCCATTGATTGCGGTCTTCGTCGCGGACGAAGGTTTCGAACGGCTTGCGCACGAGCGCGTTGGGACTCGCGGCGTTCAGCATCGAGAGGGCGACCGCGTTGCCGGCAAGCACGGTGCCCTCCACCGAGAGCCGAAGAATGCAGGCGGGCAGCCGGTCCACCATCGAGCGGAGCCGCGCTTCCTTGACGCGAAGGGCGGCCAGCTCGCGAACCTGAGCCTGGCGCGCGAGGACGCCGTCCAGCCGTATGGACATGCGCGCGAGCCAGCCGGTTGTCTTCGCGAGGTATTCGTCTACGGTTGGTCCGAAGATCTGGAGCGCCGACCGCTCTTCCATCGGACTGACGAGCAGCACGATGGGCACGCTGAGATTCCGCGCGCGAACGTCGGCGAGCACCGAGGCGGTGTTCGTGTTCGGCGCGCCGTGATCGATGAGGACGAGATCGAAGTCGAGCGCGGCGTTCGGGGCCCGGACGTCCGCCTCCGCGAGCGCTTGCGACAGGGGAACGACCTGCAGGGGCGACGCCGCGGTCGTCAGGTCGGCCTTGAACTGGTCCAGGTCTCCGGCGAAGGCGATGCGCAGGCCTTTACCGGCGGCAGGCGCGGGGGATGCGGGAGGGGCGGGCGCCGGCGAGGCGACACGCCTGTGCCTGACCGCTTCCTCGATGGCGACAGGCAGGCGTGCCAGGAACGACCCGCCCCTCGGCACGCACTGGTCGGCGCCGGCCTCGCGATACGAGTCGAGCGACTCGCCCGAAGCGACGACGGCAAGCGGATATCGCTGCTCGCGGACGTGCGCGATCAGCGACGCGCCGTCGCTCTCCGGCACGCTCCACCCGATCACGAGCGCGTCGTATTTCCCCGGCTGTGCGAGATGGGCACGGGCGTCTTTCAGCGCGACCGACAGGTCGAGCTGAAGGTGAGGGTGCGCGAAGTTGAACGCGCCGTTCACCAGCCTGCTCTCGCGAGCGTCCGCCGTGAGGTAGAGGACGGCCGTACGCGGCCTGCCCTGATCCTTCGGCGGACCGGGATCCCTGGGGTCGCCCAGCGACCCCCGCAAGAGCTGCTTGAACGCCATCCACGGTACGTGTCGGCGGTGTCACAAAAAAACGATATAGCTCAGGTTGGTCCGTTTCGGCCATACCAGTCAGTCAGTTGCGCGTGTCGGCACACTCCCTCACACGAGTGTCGGCCTCGTTACAGTCGCCTTTCGGCGCTGCCGATAACCCAACCGCAGAATCGAGGCGTCAACAGCGGTTTCGGGAGTCCAACGCAATGCCCCCGGTGACGATCATCGACAACCCGTACGCGACGCTCTGGTACCACCCTGAGAAGCGGATCGTTCACCACCAGATTCACCAGTTCATCAGCGGCGACACCTTCCGCGAGCTGCTGCTGGCCGGGACCAACGTGCTGATCAAGCACCACGCGCAGAAGTGGCTGTCCGACGATCGGGCCAACGCGGTGCTGCGCCCCGAGGATGTGGAGTGGAGCCACGAGTTCTGGTTCCCGCAAACGGCTCGGGCGGGCTGGAAGTACTGGGCGATCGTGCAGCCCGTGAAGACGGTCGGTCAGGTGACGATGAAGGGCCTGGCGTCCACCTACGGCTCGCACGGAATCACGTCGAAGAACTTCACCGACCCGTCCGACGCGATGTGGTGGCTCGAGTCGCA
>DASTDQ010000290.1:0-12035 GCA_035710305.1 Vicinamibacterales bacterium
CCCCAGGCCGTGGCCCGTCCCGTGTCCGAACGCCTCGCCAAGCCCCCGGGATTCGAGCAGGCGCCGCGCGGCGGCATCGACCTCGCTCGCTGGCACGCCCGGCTTGACGGCCTCGACCGCGGCCTGTTGTGCCTCCCGGACAGCTGCGTGCAGCCGGCGGGCGTCTGCGGTAGGCGCCCCCACCGACACCGTTCGGGTCAAGTCGCTGCAGTATCCGTCCAAGACGCCGCCAAAGTCCAGCACGACCAGATCGCCTTCGGCCAGCGCCCGCGCCCCGGCCCGGTGGTGCGGCAGCGCGGAATTCGGCCCCGATGCGACGATCGTGTCGAAGGCCGGGCGATCGTAGCCAGCCGCCCGCATCGCGATCTCGATCGCACCCGCAATGTCCCGTTCCTTCACCCCGACGCGCACGGCGGCAAACGCCGCCTCGGCCACGCCGCGGAGACGCACGGCTGCCTCGCGTATCACGGCGATCTCGGCCGGGCTCTTCAGCAGGCGCGCCCGCTCGATGATCCGTTCCGTCGATCGCAGCGCGATCGGAAGTCCGCGTGACGATATCGTCCGCTCGAGCCACTCCTTCCGCGCGACGGTCATATGCGCGGCCTCGATCCCGATCGTGGACGTGCCGGATTGCGTCAGCATGTCCACCAGCGCCTCGTCGTAGCTCGCCGGCACGCTCCGGATCCTCAAGTCCGGGCACGCGGCCGCCGATGCCTGCCTCTCCCGGACCGCTTCCTGATAGCGGGAGTCCACCAGCAGATGGATCCCGCTGCTGGTGATGACGAGCGTGCCGGCCGTTCCCACGTGGTTGGAGAGGTACCGGATGTTCGTCGGGTTAGTCACGACGAGTCCGTCGAGACCCTGCTCGAGGAGCCGGGTCCTCAGGACCCCATGACGATGGGCCAGGACCTCTGAACTGGGAAGCCGCATCAATTGTGCCTGGCGCGCCGGCGTTCTGCGATCACCTCGATCCACGCCTCGAGCTCGGCCAGGACCGGGTCTCTTGGTGCGGGGAGATTGACGCGTGCCGGGGCCCCGGCCTGCGCATCGACGCGGCCCCGCCGGCTCCGGATATCGTCGAGCGCGCGACGCGCGACGACATTGTCAGGCGCGGAGCCAAGGACCCGCTCGAACTCGGCCTCCGCCTCTTGGACACGACCGAGCTCGAGGAGTGACCGGCCAAGCGTCACCCGGGCCGACAGGTACGCGGGATGTTGATCGAGACCGGCCTGGCAGACCCTGATGGCCTCCAGGTATTCGCCAATCCGCCGGTATTCTTCGGCGAGCTGCGCAAAAGCAATCGACGCCGGATCCTTCTGGATCCGGCGTCGAAGGTCTTCAATCCGAGGATTGTCGATCACGCCCTACATTATGGGACCACCGTGACCGCCACGTTAACTGAAGCCGATCGACCCAGGCTATCGGTCACCGTGAGCGACACGACGAAGGCCCCCGGCATGGGGTAAGTGTACGGAACGATCGGCACCCCCGAGCTCGCCGTGTCGCCGTTGCCGAAGTTGAACGCATACGACACGATCGTCGCACCCGCTCCGACGCTCGACGTGGTGGCGTCAAATATCGCCTGCTGGGTAGCGACGGGGCTCGAGGGCGACACGGCGAAGGCCGCGACCGGCGCCGACGGCGGCGCGATGGCGAACGACCGCGAGGTCGAGTTCGACGTGCCTCCGGGCGCAGTCACCGTCAACGTGACTGTGTGTACCCCGGTCGTCTGGAACGTATGCTGAGCCAACTGACCTGTCCCGGTCGTCCCGTCGCCGAAATCCCACTCGTAGGAACAGACCGGGCCGCAAGCGGCCCCGTTCAGCCTGCTTCCGCTTGCGTCGAAGGTGACCGAACCCCCGAGTGCAGGCGCCGAGGGGGAGAACGTGAACGAGGCGGTCGGCACCTCGGGGCCAACCAGGCCGATCCGGACACCCTGCGACACGGTGTTGTCGACGTTGTTCCCGACCGGCGTGGCCGAGATGGTTGCGCTCGTCACCGGTGTGTTGGCGGAGGGAGCGACGTAGACGAACGAGGCCCGCCCGGCGGCGTCGGTCCGAACTTCAGGAACTGACAGCGTTCCCGACGTCGCCGAGAGGATCAGACGCACGTTCGCGATAGGCTGGTTGGTGGCTGTGTCCGTGTACTCGACGTCGATGATGGTCTGAGAGCTGCCGTCCCGCTGAAGGATGTCCTCGCGCGGGATGAGCGTCAGCAACTTCGCCATGCCGGATGGACCGCCGAGCGGCGGCGCCGACTGGCTCTGCATCATGCATCCGGCCAGGAACACGGCGGCCACGAGGGCGGCAAAGCCGCGCAGGCGTGTCATACCAAACTCTCCACTGTGCATAGCCATGTCCTAGTCCGCGAAGTCGCCGAAATTGATGCCGATGTTGGCGGTCACGCTGACGTCGTTACCTGCCTGATCGCGGCCGTAAAAGGTGATGTACGCAATCGTGTAAATGAGGTTCCCGTTGAAGGCCAACGCTCTCAGCGGCGCCTCTTCCTTGGCAACGTGCCGAACGATCTCGAAACCGGCCGTTGCAGTGCCGTCGTTGGGGATCGTGAACGTCAGGGCGGAGTCGAACCCGTACGGCACGTCCACGCCTGGCGTGTTCCGGCCGTCCGGACGGATGTACTCGACGTGGTAGCGATTGATCGTGACCTCATTCAGGAAGCTCGGGTTGGACGCCAGCCCCGGCACGCCAGGGTCCTTGGATCTCACACGCATCTCCACTTCGGCGACGTCGTTGAAGATCGTCGGGCACGGCACGGCCGCCGTGCATGGCGCCGGGGTCGTCCTGAAGACCACGACGTCCGAGTTCAGCGTGCCGGACAGGTTGCCCGGCGCGTTGCCCTTTGCCGCCTCGATCCGCTCGACGACGACGACGACTGGCGCTTGACCTTGCCGTGTGAACTCGCCGCATCCGGCGGCGAGTGCCACCAGCATCGCGAGCGCGACGAACTTGACGGGTTTCGCAGTCACTGGTGTTCTCTCCTAAAGCCGGGCGATCCGTGGCGTGATGAAGATGAGCAGCTCGCGGCTGTCATCGGTCAACTGGTTCCGCTGGAACAGCCAGCCGAGCAGCGGGATTCGGTACAACCCCGGGGTGCGGTCCTGGGCCGCCTGCTCCTTGCTCACGTAGATGCCGCCGATGACCGTCGTGTCCCCGTCTCCCACGAGCACTTGCGTGATGGCGCGCTGCGTGTCGATCGGCGGAATGCCGTTGATCGCGCGGCTGAAATCGGGCGAGGCGTTTTCAACCGAGATGCGCATGATCACGGTATTGGTCGCGGTGATCTGCGGGGTCACGCGCAGCGTCAGCGCCGCATCGCGGAACGTGACGGTCACGGTGTTGTTGGCCACCGTCTGGATTGGAATCTGCACGCCCTGCGTGATCTCGGCCTCGATGTTGTTCTGCGTCGAGACACGGGGCGTCGAGAGGATCCGGCCCTGGCCGCTCCGTTCGAGCGCCGTGAGCGCGACATCGAGATTTACCGCGCCGTTGACCGCCCCGAGCGCGAGGCCGATTCCGCTGGTCGCCGGGCTGACGCCCATGTTCACCACCGTGGCCGCCGAGTCCGTTTGCGGATCGGGCGAGGGCGGGCCCTGGATGCCTCCGGTGCGGCCCGTAATCGACCCCTGGTTGGGAAACGCGAGCGGCATCGTGTTGCCGAGAGCCGTGGACGCGCGCGCACCCACACCCCACTGGACACCGATGTTCCGGGCGAACTCGCGCGTGGTCGTCACAATGCGGGCTTCGATCTCGACCTGCGGCTGCGCGCGGTCCAGGTTGTTGAGGAGAGCCGCAGCTCGCTCGAGACGTTCAGGCAGGTCGTTGACGATGATCGTATTGGTCCGCTCGTCGAACTGAATCGATCCCCGCTGCGAGAGAACCGTCGCCGTCAGCAACTGCCTCAGATCCTCGGCGCGCGCGTAGCTCAGCGCCCGGGTCATGACTCGCAGCTCGCCGGCCAGCGCCTGTTCGTCGGACAGCTTCCGGCGCTGCGCCTCCTCGTCGGCCAGCACCGTAAGCGGCGCGATCCGGACGATTGAGCCGTCAACGACGTACCCGAGTTTGTTGGCGCGCAGAATGACGTCGAGCGCCTGGTCCCACGGCACGTCGCGGAGGGCCACGTCCACCGTGCCCTGGATCGTCGGATCGATCACGAGGTTCAGCCCGCTGATCTCGGAGAACGTCCGCAGCACGGCGCGCAGGTCCGCGCCTTGAAAGTCGAGGGTGACCGGGTTTCCCGTGTACCGGGGGCCCTGCGGTTGAATGGCCTGCGCCGCAGGAGCCTGGGGAGCGGGCTGGGGAGCGGCGGTCGTTTGCGGGGCCGCGGGAGGGGCCTGAGCGGCCGCCACGCGCGGGGGCGCGGCGACAACGCGCGGGGGCACGGCCGCGTCCGGGGCGGGCGTGTCCAGTGCGGACTCGCGAGAAGCCGAAGCCGTCGCGGGCTCGCGGGAAACGGAAGCGGTCGTGGACTGCAGGGCGCTGAAGGGGTCGGCGACCGGCTCATCGAACACGAGCGTCAGGTCGTTGCCGTCCGGAGACGACTCGACGCGGTACGGAGCGGGCCGCGACAGGTCCACGTTCACCATGGTCAGCAGCGGCTGGACCGGATCGATGCCGATGCGCACGCGCTCCACGGGCCCCTGCCCGACCGGTGTGGTGTTCGGCACCGCCGACGTCGTGTTCACGAGGGTGACGACCACCCGCCGCGGGCCAGTCTTCGGCTCGGCAATGCTCGACGCCACGAGGCGCGATGTGCCCAGCAGCGTGACCGCCGTGGCATTGCCCCGGCGAAGAACCCGGACGTCACGGATGGCCGCTGCCGGGCCACCCAGGCTGATCGGGGGCGCCCCAGACGCCGGGCGATTGCCGGGTCTGTCGGCCTCCACGTAAATCACATTGCGGGCGCTCCGTACCCGCGGGCGCATCGGCTGCTCGAGCGTCATCCTGACCCGGGCGACGACCGCGCCGTCGCTCGCTCGCCCGTTCTCGACCTGCACGGCCGAGATCGGGTGGCGGGGATCGGCCGCGAATTGATTCTGGAAGCCGGCCGACACCACGTCGCGCAGTTCGACGACGAACGTATTCGGGTCGGGCTGAGAAGCGACGTATGCCACGGGAGTGGACGCCTCGATGGCAATCACTCCCGTGCGATCGTCCACGCTGGACGCAATTCGCTTCAGCATTGCCGGGTCGGCGCCGCCGGCCGCGCGGAGCGGGTTCAGCGCTCCGAGCGCCAGGGCGAGTCCGATCCCGAGCAGCATCGAATATCGGTACGTGGCTGACATGTTCTGCCCAAACCTCTCCACTACTTGGCCTCTTCCACCTGTCTGAGCAACTTGCGTACTTCCCGTTGTTTCTCGAGCGAAAGCGGATCGTTGATCTGCTGCAGAATGACCATCGTGTCGGCTGTGATGCGCTGAATCGTTCCGTCGGCCAGCTTGTCGCCCGCGCGCACGATGTAGTTCCTGCTGTCCACGCCCTGGAGGATGCCGACGAAGCTCCCCTCGCTGCGAACCACCCCGCGCAGGCTTACCTCGGACGTCGACAGCCCCGCCAATCCGGAGAGGCGCGGGCCTGAGTTGTCATTTCCGCGCCGGAGCATGCTGACGAACGGGTCGCGGCGGCCTTGTGGGTCGTAGTTGAATCCCTGAGGTACCGCGGCGTCCGGCTTCGTGTCGGCGGGCTTCTGTGCCTCTGCGGGCTTCTGTGCCTCTGCCGGCTTCTGCGTGTTCTCTGCCGGCGCTGCCCCGGAAGACGCCGGGGCCGACGGAGCCGACCCGGCCTGCGGCGCCTGTGCTGCCACGGCCTGCGTCGCCAGCAGACCCGCAAGAATCGACGTCAGGACGCGGGTCACGGGCGCTGCTCCGGCTTCGACGCCGCACCGGCCGGAGCGGCCGACGCCTGCTGGTCGAGAAGGACGAACGTAGTCGCGGTGCACTCGGCGCTGATCGTCGATCCGTCGGACCGTGTCTCCGCCTTGATGTGAATGTCGCCGACGTTGATGATGCGGGGGAACTTGCTCACACGCTCGAGAAACATCCCGAGGTCGTGGTAGGTGCCCTCGAGCTGAAGCCCGATCGGCCACTCGGCGTGCATCTGGCGCTTCGTGACCGGCTGAGGCGTGAAGCCGCGGATGGTCAACCGCGACTGCGTGGCCATCGCCTGCACGCGGCGCAGAAGGTCTGCCACGTCCTGCTCTTCGGGGAGCACCGCGCGCAGCCGTTCGAGCTGCGCCTCGAGCTGCCCGACTTCGCGCCGGAACTCCGGGAGGCGTCTCGCGGTCTGAAGGCCCCGGTCGATGTCGCTGCGCAGCTTCGCCAGTTGCGCTTCCCGCGCGTCAATGCTCTCCTGCACGTCTCTCGCGTAGAAATTCCAGAAAGCGCCGGCGCCCGCCAAGGCGATCACCACGAAGACGCCAACCTGGCTGTACCACGGCAGCTTGCTGAGACTCAGGTTGATTGCCACTCGACCCTCACTCCGATCCGTCTCGCCTTGTACCCACCGATGTCGCCGCCGCTCACTTGGCTGGGGGCGGTGACGCTCCGCGCCCGGCAGCGCCGGCCGCTGCGCCTCGTCCGCTCGCGGCCAACTGCGCGCGCACGGTGAAATTGATCAGGTCGATGCCTGCTTGCTGCTGGCCGCCGCCCGCGGCGGCGTTCTCGACCACGCTGTTGACGATCTCGATCGGCTTCTGCAGGAGCGCGCCGTTCCCCAGGGCCCCTACGAAGTCCGACAGCGCCACGAGCGTCGTGCTCTTGCCTTGAATGGTGACGGCGCCGCCATCCTGCGCCATGTCCGTCAGCCACAGCATCTCCGGCAGGCTGCGGCTCACGTGGTCGAGCAGCTGCACGGGAATGGACTGGCCGGAGCGGAGCTGCTCGATCAGCTGGACCCGCTGCTGAAGGCGCGCGCGTTGCGCCTCGAACTTCAGGACCTCGGCGATGACGGCCTGCAGCCGCGCGGCCTCCTGCTGTGCGGCCGCGATCTCGGCATCGACGCGCGCCGAGTTCTTGCTGAGGGCCCAGTACCACCACCCGATGCCGACGACCGCCGCCACGAGGATCAGGCTGCAGGCGACGGTCAGCCGCTGCCCGACGTCGAAGGTGGGCGCCTTGCGCGCCTTCTGGCGCTCGACGCCGAGGAGGTTGATGCGAATCATCGATCCCCCACCTTGCGCAACGCGAGGCCGACGGCGACGGCGGCCGTGGATGCGTGGTCAACCGCTTCCCTGCCAAGGCTCTTCGGGTCCCATGCGATCGTGCGGAACGGGTCGAACTCTTCGACCGTGGCGCCGAAGCGCTCGGTGAGCATGTCGCGGAATCCGTCCACGCGCGAGGCGCCGCCGCTCAGCATGATCCGGTCGATCCGGTCGGAAGACGCGGTCGCCTTGAAGAAGTCGAAGGTCTTCTGCACCTCGAGGAGGACGTTTTCGGTCACCGCCCGGAGGACGGGTTGCGCTTCCTCGAAAGAGGCGCCGTCTACGGGAATGCCCTTCTTGAGCTGCTCGGCCGACTCGTGAGGCAGGTCGAGCTCTTTCTGCACGGCCTCCGTGTAGGCGTTGCCGCCCATCGAGATGTCGCGAGTGAACATCGACTGCTCGCCTTGCAGGATGTTGATGTTGATTGCGCTGGCGCCGGCATTCAGCAGCACGACGACCTGGCCCGCGTCCAGGCCGTAGTTGGCGTCGTACGCGTTCTGCAGCGCGAAGGCGTCCACGTCGACGATGACCGGCGTGCGTCCCGCCTGGGTGATGACACCCGTGTAGTCCGCGATCTTTTCTTTCTTGGCGGCAACGAGCAGCACTTCCATGTTGCCGCGCGCGTCGGGCCCGGTGCCCGCGTCGAGGATCTGGTAATCGAGGTTGACGTCCTGGATGTCGAACGGGATGTACTGCTCGGCTTCCCAGTAGATGGACTCGTCCAGCTCCGACTGGGTCATGACCGGCAGCGTGATCTTCTTGACGATCACGGCGTTGCCGGAGAGCGATGCGCACACGTCCTTCGACTTGAAGGTGCGGTTGTGCTCGAACACGTTCCGGATGGAATCGGCGACTGCCCCGGCGTCGATGATCGCGCCGTCCACGATGGCGTCGGCCGGGACCGGTTCGGCGCCGTATGCCACGACGCGAAAGCCCTTGCCCGACGGCTTCAACTCGACCGCCTTCACGGCGCTGGACCCGATGTCGAGCCCGACGACCGACTTGTTTTTCCCAAGCATGCCAAACATAAGGAGGTCTCTTTTCGATCTCGATCGAGATCCGGGAGCAGCGGCGCAACCGCCATGCCACGCTCCCGTCGATCCATCCTTCGGCCGATTTCGGCCAAACTCTGCGGTTCGGATCGACCGCACGTCGACGCCCGGCTCCGGCCGCGCTCGACAAAACCGTCTTCGACTGACACTTCTGTCGCGGCCGACATGCACGGCCCGCGACGCACAAAGTTGTTATCGGCAGAATTGGTAGGGACGATACAAAGGCCTGACGAAAGCGATTCCCGCCTTGGCGCGCGCTCCTCGATAGACCGCGAAGTCCCTCTGCATCTGTGGCTTGACAGCTTTAGGCAGCGTCCGTATGATCAGGGTTTGCGGTCGTTGGCCACGTTCGTCCAGAGGGACCCGCCAGCCGATGAGGGCGCGGGCCCTGGGCAGCGTGCCAACCCGGTTCCCTGCCATGGCGGCGGGCGCGAAGGACTCCCTGTTTTCATGCGTACGTTCATAGCGAGCGCGAAGCGCGCCGAGAGAGAGTGGCATCTCATTGACGCTCAAGGGCAGGTGCTGGGACGCATCGCGACCCTCACGGCGCGGCTGCTCCAGGGCAAGCACAAGGCGGCGTACACGCCGTTCATCGACACCGGCGACCACGTGATCGTGATCAACGCCGGCACCGTGAAGCTGACGGGCCAGAAGGAAAAGGACAAGATCTACCGCCGGCACAGCGGATACGAAGGCGGGTTGCGCGAGGAGCGCGCGACCGACGTGCGGAAGCGCCGGCCGGTGCGTCTGGTGGAGGAAGCGGTTCGCGGCATGCTGCCGAAGACGAAGCTGGGTGACGCGATGTACCGCAAGCTGAAGGTCTACGCGGGCACCGATCATCCGCACAAGGCGCAGCAGCCGAAGAGAATCGAGGTCAGCTAGCGTGGCAAGCATCGAATACTACGGAACCGGCCGCCGCAAGACGTCCACTGCGCGTGTGTTCCTCCGGCCCGGCACAGGGGCAATCACTGTCAACCATCGAGAGTTCGACCGATACTTCACGACCGACGCGCTGCGCACGGTCGTCCGTCGTCCGCTGCTGCTCACCGAGACCGGCGACAAGTTCGACATCCTGGCGACGGTCGGCGGCGGCGGCGTGAACGGACAGGCCGGCGCCATGCGCCTCGGGATCGCGCGGGCACTCGTCGGGTTCAACGCGGAGCTGCGGAAGCAGCTGAAGAAGGACGGCCTCCTCACGTCGGATTCACGCGTGAAGGAACGCAAGAAGTACGGCCTGGCTGGTGCGCGGAAGCGCTTCCAGTTCAGCAAACGCTAAGGAAGGGAGCGCTCTTGTCCGGGATTGCGATGAAGGATCTACTGGAGGCCGGCGTGCATTTCGGCCACCAGACGAAGCGGTGGAACCCGAAGATGCGGGAGTACATCTTCGGCGAGCGGAACGGCATCTACATCATCAACCTCAACAAAACGGTCAAGAAGTTCCGCGAGGCCGAGGAGTTCGTGACCAACCTGGCCGCCGACGGTCGTACGCTGCTCTTTGTCGGCACCAAGCGGCAGGCCCAGGACGTCATCGCCGAAGAAGCGGTGCGCTGCGGGATGTTCTTCATCAACCAGCGGTGGCTCGGCGGACTGCTCACCAACTTCACCACGATCCAGCGCAGCCTCGGACGCCTCCGGGATCTCGAAGCGATGGTCACCGACGGCCGGTACGACACGCTCACGAAGAAGGAGCAGGCCCGCGCCGAGAAGGAGAAGCGCAAGCTCCTCAAGAACCTCGAAGGCATCCGGCAGATGTCTCGACTGCCCGACGCCGTCTTCGTGGTCGATACGCGCAAGGAAAAGATCGCCGTGGACGAGGCGCGCAAGCTGAAAATCCCGGTCATCGGCGTGGTGGACACCAACTGCGATCCCGACGAAGTGGACTACGTCGTGCCGGGCAACGACGACGCGCTGCGGGCCATCCGCCTGTTTGCGTCGAAGATCGCCGACGCCGTAACGGCGGGACGCGGCATGCGTGAGTCGCGCATCGCCGAGGACGAGGCGGCGCGCGCCGAGGAAGCCGCCGCGGCCGATTCGGCGGCCCGGCTCACGCGGGCGACGCGCCCGCAGCGGCGAGCCGAGACGGCGCCCACGACCGCCGGGGCCTGAGCGCACGAAGACTGAGGTTCTGAGCGCCGGCTTCGGCCGGCGCTTGTTCTGTACGGAGAACACATCCATGGCAGAGATTTCGGCGGCAATGGTCAAGAAGCTCCGCGACCAGACCGGCGCGGGAATGATGGAGTGCAAGGCGGCGCTCACCGAGGCGAACGGCAACTTCGAGGAGGCCATTACCCTGCTGAGAAAGCGGGGCCTTGCCTCGGCGGCCAAGCGCGCCGGCCGCGCCACGGCCCAGGGCGTGATTGGCAGCTACATCCACATGGGCGGCAAGATTGGCGTGCTCGTGGAGGTCAACTGCGAGTCGGACTTCGTCGCACGCACCGACGCGTTCAGCGATCTGGTGAAGGAGATCGCCATGCAGATTGCCGCGGCCGATCCCAAGTGGCTGCGCCGGGAGGACGTCCCCCCCGAGGCGATCGAAAAAGAGAAGGCCATCTATCGGGCGCAGATGGAGAACACCGGGAAGCCGGCGCACGTGCTCGACAAGATCGTCGAGGGAAAGCTCGGTTCCTTCTACTCGCAAGTCGTGCTCGTGGACCAGCCGTCGATCCGCGACGGCAGCGTGACGGTGGATCAGCTGGTCAAGCAGGCCAGCGCAAAAACCGGCGAGAACGTCCAGATCAGGCGCTTCGTCCGTTTCAGGCTCGGCGAGGTCGCCGAATCGAGCGGTCCCGACGAAGCAGCCGTCGAACTGGCCGGTAGCCGCTAGCTCGTAGCCCGTAGCCAGCTGGTAGCTCGTAGCAGGATCGGACCTGCAAGCTACCGGCTATCGGCTACCGGCCGCTATAATCGCAAGTCGATGTCTTCCGACGCCGTTGCCACGCCCGCGATCACTCCCGTCTACAAGCGCGCCCTCCTCAAACTCTCCGGCGAAGCCCTGATGGGCGAGCAGCAGTTCGGCGTGGACCCGTCGGTGACGACGCGTATCGCGCTGGATGTCCGCGAGATTTGCGGCCTGGGCGTCGAAACGGCCATCGTCATCGGCGGCGGCAACATCTTTCGCGGCCTGGCCGCCAGCGCGAAGGGCATGGACCGCGCGACGGCCGACTACATGGGGATGCTCGCGACGGTCATCAACGCCCTGGCGCTTCAGGATGCGCTCGAACGCCAGGGCGTCGTGACGCGAGTCGTCACGGCGATCGAGATGCGAGCCGTGGCCGAGCCGTTCATCCGGCGCCGGGCGATCCGGCACCTGGAAAAGGGACGCGTCGTCATTTTCGCCGCGGGCACCGGGAGCCCGTACTTCACGACGGACACGGCGGCCGCCCTCCGCGCCATGGAGATTCGCGCCGATGTCATCCTGAAGGGCACCAAGGTGGACGGGATCTATACCGCGGATCCAATGGTCGACCCGCACGCCACCAAATACGCCAGGATCTCGTATCTCCAGGTGCTCGAAAAGCAACTCAAGGTGATGGACGCGACGGCCATCTCACTCTGCATGGACAACAAGCTGCCGATCGTCGTGTTCAACCTGCGGCATTCCGGGAACCTTCGGCGGGTCGTCCTGGGCGATCCCATCGGAACGACGGTATCGGTCTAGCCTCCAACCAGGAGAGCCATGGAATTCAAGGATCTGAAAGGCATGTTCGCCGACGTCAAGTCGCGCATGGATGGCGCGATCGAACGCGTCCGCCGGGACATGGCGCACGT
>DASTDQ010000291.1:0-3553 GCA_035710305.1 Vicinamibacterales bacterium
GCTGAAGTCGTCGCAGGACGGCGACGGATCGATCCTCGACCACTCGATGATCGTCTACGGCGCCGGGCTCGCCGACGGCAACGCCCACACGCACCACGATCTCCCCACGCTCATCGCCGGGCGCGGCGGCAGCGCCATCAGACCCGGCCGCCGCATCGTCTACCGCAAGGAAACGCCGATGTGCAACCTGTTCCTGACGATGATGGACCGGATGGGGACGAGGATGGATCACTTCGGCGACGCCACGGGGCACCTGACTGGCCTGGATCTCGCCTAGTTTCCCGGTTTTCACCAAGGAGGAAAGCCCATGCGAACGCTGATGAGAGTGTCTTTTCCTGTTGAAGTTTCCAACGCGCGGATCCTCGACGGGACGCTCATGAAGGTCATCCAGAAGTTCATCGCGGACCACAAACCGGAGGCGGTGTACTTCTCCGCCGACGAACACGGGTGCCGTTCGGCCGCGATTGTTCTCGACGTGAAGGACTCGTCCGAGATCCCCGGCCTGGCCGAGCCGTGGTTCCTGGCGTTCAACGCGAAGGTCAGCCTCCGCCCGGTGATGAACGCGCAGGATCTCGCCGCAGCCGGACCAGGAATCGAGCGAGCGGTGCAGGATTTCAAGAAACTCTAAGAGACGCTGCGATGCGCGTGAACTGATGGTTCGATTGGCCATGCGAGCGTCATCGCCGGGCGCGGCGGCAAACCCCTGCCTCGCCCCGACGAACTACAATGGCGGGCGTTTCCGGACCCGATATGGCCCTCTCTCCCGGCACTCGTCTCGGTCCGTACGAAATTCTCGCCGCGGTCGGGACAGGCGGCATGGGCACGGTCTACAGGGCGCGCGACACGCGGCTGCAGCGCCTGGTCGCGATCAAGGTCTCGCACGATCGGTTCAGCGAGCGATTCGAGCGTGAGGCGCAAGCCGTTGCGGCACTGAACCACCCGAACATCTGTCAGCTCTACGATGTCGGGCCCGACTATCTGGTGATGGAGCTGATCGAGGGCTCGCCGCTGACGCCCGTCGATCACCCGCGCAAGCTGGTACAACTGGCTGTCCAGATCGCCGACGGGTTGGCGACGGCGCATGCGGCGGGGTTCGTCCATCGCGATCTCAAACCGGACAACATCCTGATCACCGGTGATGGGCGGATCAAGATTCTGGACTTCGGCATCGCGAAGAGCTCAAACACTCCACACGAGGATCTGACGCGGCCGGCAACTGGCGTCGGCGTCGTGATGGGCACGGCCGCCTACATGAGCCCTGAACAGGCGCGCGGCCAGACACTGGATGCGCGCAGCGATCAGTTCTCGTTCGGCCTCATCCTCCACGAACTGCTGGCTGGCCGGCGCGCCTTTCAACGTGACACTGCCGCCGAGACGATGGCGGCCATCATCCGCGAGGACGCACCGCCGCTCGCCGACGGTGTCCCGACGCCACTGCGCTGGGTGATCGAGCGCTGTCTTGCCAAGGATCCCGAAGACCGGTACGACTCGACGCGCGATCTTTACCGCGACCTCCGCCAGATCCGCGATCGCGCCACCGACTCGAGCCCCAACGAGCCCGCGCCGGTGGCGACGCCGGTGCGGCCTCGTCGGCGGATTCCATCGATGGCCATCGTCGCCCTCGTCGCCGCGCTCGCGGGATTTGCGACCGCGGCGTGGTGGCCGCTGCCGCCTGCGGAGCTTCCCGCGCTCGTCCCGTTCGCAACCGAATCAGAACTGCAGGCCATGCCGCGCTGGTCGCCGAGCGGTGACCGGATCGCGTACGTCGCGGCGGTCAACGGCGTGCTGCAGGTGTTCATCAAGTCGCTCGATTCTACGATGCCCACCCAGCTGACGCACGAGGAACAGTCGTCGTGGAGTCCGCTCTGGTCGGAGGATGCGACCCGCATCTACTTCCTGAGCGGCGTCCGCCCGAACACCAGCCTTCGCTCCATTGCCGTGGCTGGAGGACCCTCCGAGCGTGTGCTCGATCGCGCATACAAGGTCGACCTCTCGCCGGATGGCAAAGTCCTCGCAGCGATCCAGGCCGATGATTCAGGCCGCTACCAGCTCGTGTTCTCATCGCCACCCGGTGCGCAGCCGAAGCCGTACACCAAGCTTCCACTCGGCGACGTCCCTCTCAGCGAGCTGCGCTTCGACACGACCGGTCGCTACCTGGGCGTTGGCACCGGCGGCCGTCTGTATCGGATTCCCGTTGACGGTTCCGACCCGCTCGAGCCGGCGGGCATCGCCCCTGTCGACGGGCGCTTCACGTGGTCGAGCGATCGCCACTGGGTGATCGGCGATCACTCCGTCGGCTCCTCAGCGACACATTTGACGATGACCGACTACCGGTCCGGAGTCACGCGCGTGATCACCACGGGCGCAGCCGTGGAGACGAATCCATCGCTGACTCCCGACGGTGAGACGTTGACGTTTCAGAGCGGCGAGCTCGGCTTCGATGTGATCGAGGTGCCAATCAATGGCTCGGCGCCTCGAGAGGTGATCGCGACGTCGCGCCTCGACCTGGCGCCGTCATGGGCGCCGGATGGCATCCGGTTCGTCTACATCAGCGATCGCGCCGGTGTGCCCGAAATCTGGCTGCGGAATCACTCGGACGGATCTGACCGCCGGCTGGCGACGATACGGCAGTTTCCCCCGGGCAACGATCGACTGTTCGACTCGACCGTGTCGCCCGACGGCACCCGTGTCGCCTACCGCGTTCAGGGCGTTGGTGGTCCCGCGATCTGGATCTCGCCGTTGTTAGGCGAGGCTCCCGTGCAGCTGTGGCCCGATCCGGCGAAGCTGCCGCAGCGCGGGCCATCCTGGTCGCCCGATGGCAACTGGATCGCGTACTACGGGGTGCATGACGGCCGCTTCGCGATTTTGAAAGCACGGGTCGGCGCGTCGGCTCCACCGGAGCTCGTGGTCTACATGTCGAGAAACTTTCCGCCACGATGGTCGCCGCGCGGCGACGTGATCGCCTACCGTGACGGCGATGTACTCCGCGTGGTCAGCTCCGATGGCTCACAGGCCCGCACGATCAGCACCAGGATCTGGGAGGCCTACGGCTGGTCTGCCGATGGCCAGTCGCTCCTGGGCATCACCTTCGACGCGGCGAGACGGCTGCAGTTGCGTCGAGTGGACTTGCGTGGCACCGAGACGGTGGTGGGGGATCTGGGTCCCGTGCCGCTGGCGTTCGACCTGGCGGACAGCTTCAACGAGTTCGCTTATCGCGGCTTCAGTCTGCACCCCGACGGGAAGAGCTTTCTGACGTCGGTCCTCAAAGTGCGGATGCAGATCTACATCATGAAGGACTTCAGCCGACGTCCCCGCCTCGCCGACACACTCTTGTCGATCGCGAGGCCATAGAATGAGCGTCCTTCAACGGGCTGCCGGCGGCGGCGCTTCCGACGCCGGCTGGCGTCCGAGCCCCTGAGAAAGTTCATCGAGCTTCTGCTCGAGGCGATCGAGCTTTCGATTCACGTCCTCCAACTCGCGCTGCACCTTCTCGACGTCATTTCTCCCGGAGAAAATCGCGACGATGATCGCGATGATGATGAGAGTGCCGCAG
>DASTDQ010000292.1:0-2855 GCA_035710305.1 Vicinamibacterales bacterium
TCCGCGAGCGGATCGAGCGGAACGTGCTGCCGTTCTTCTCGATGAACCTCGTGGCGCCGGCGAACCCGACCTCGCCATTGCCCCCGCGCTGACCTATTGGTACCGGGCGGGCAGCGCCGTCAGCCGGACGGCCAGCAGACCGTCTGCCGGAGGGCGCAGCGCCGGCAGCGCCGCGAGCGCATCGATGTCGGCACGCGAGAAGGGGTACGCGCCGATGGCGGGCGCAAGCACCACGACGGCGCCGGCATTGCCGGCGTCCGTCACAGCGTCCGGCGTGAGCAACTGGATCCGCTCGTCGTACCCCGTGTGCGGATACAGGCCGCTCTGCACGAGTACCACTGGCTCGCCGTCGAATTGCTCAACGAGATCCCGGACCGAGCCGACCTCCGCCCGCCAGGGCCGCAGGCTGTACCCGGCGCTCGTGCTCCCCACGAGGAGCGCGCCCGCCAGAACGATCAGGGCGGCCAGGGGCCGGCGACGGGCCGCGGCGATGGGGAGACGATCCACGATGGCCAGGGCGCCGATCGACGCGCCGATGACGAGGAACGGGATCAGCACGACGGCGTAATAGATGCCGTAGCCGCGTAATTGATCGTTCGACGAGGCGCCGTACAGCGCCACGATCGGCGCGATGCCGAGCGTCCATCGCCAGCCGACCAGAGGCAGGAACAGGTGCGGCAGGATCACACGGGTGAAGAACCCCGACGTGAGCGCGCTCGAGAGTACCCGGACGGGCTGGCGCGCCATGCCCAGCGCCGCCTGAAGCGGGGTCGCACCGTAGCCGACCCAGTAGTTTCCGTAGATGAGCACGCTGCCCCCGGTGAGCGCGGGAACGATCGCGCCGTAATACATCGCCAGATTCACCAGCGCCGCCAGCGTCGGCGCGGCCAGGAAAAACAGGCGATCGGCCCACGTCAGCTCGTGATAGCGGTGCAGCCCCAGCGCGACGGCCGACGCGAGCAGCAGCAGGCAGGCGTCCTCCTTCACGAGGACGCACGCGGCCGCGGCGGCGAGGTACGACATCCGCCGCCCCGCGAGGCCCGCGTCCAGCAGCCACGGAATGAACCACGCGTAGAGCACTTCGGGGTGGAAGCCGTAGTTGAGCGTCCGCGCGGTGTTGTCGTTGAGCACGAACGCCAGCGCCGACGCGCCTGCGAGAAGCGACCCCGCGCCGAGCCGCTGCAGGATCCTGAAGACGTGCACGGAGCCGGCGACCACGGCCGCGACCGACAACGCGAGAAGCCATAGCGGCGTCGCGTGGATGCCGTACAGGAGCGCGAGCGGCACGAGCGCCCAGTATGCGTGGATGATCAACAGCGTCTTCTGCGCCCTCAGTACATCGTCAGCCGACTCCACAAAGAGCAGCCGCCCCTGCAGCGTCTGGAACAGCGGGCGGTCGAAGTACACCGTGAAATCCACACCGTTGATCTCGCCCGATTGAAACCTGGTCAGGACGAACCAGAACAGCGCGAGGCCCGTGACGAGGGCGGCCGACCACACGACGCGCGCCGGCGGCGTCCACGCGTCGATCGCGCGCAGCCGGCGGTCGTCCCACCGCCACGGCCGGAAGATGATGGCGACGATGAAGAGCGCCGGGAGGATGACGGCGGGCAGGCGGACGACAGGCCATCCCGCGAAGGGGGCGGCGAACAGTATTGTGGCAACGCCGACACCGACGGCGATGAGCGCCGTCGCCGTCCTAGTGGACTGTATCAACTGAACCTGTAGCGAGTCGGACAGCCCTACGACGCCGATTTCGCGGGCCAACCAACGGGCAGCCCGCCTTACGTTTCGCTAATACGCTCCACTAGAACCCTTCGAGGATGACGTCCGGCACGGCTTTCCCGTCCACTCCGAGGCTGACTCGGCCGGGCTTCCCCGATTTGCCGTCCGGACGCTGCACGAAGACTCGCCACTGGTTGGCCCGTCCCGCAGCCTGCTTGGAGACCTCGGCGCCCAGTTCCGTCAGGAGCGTGACGTATCGCGACATGTTGCTGATGACCTCGTAACGCCCGCGCGTCCCCTGGGAGACGGCCGTTCCCACCTCGGTCTGGGCGATGCCTCCGCTCAGGTTCGTATTCAGGGGGCCCGAGAAGATCAGGACGTGGACCATCATCGGCCGGCTCCGCAGGAACTTCATCAGGCGCGAGATGTCGCCGTCGGCGACGACGGTGTCGCCAGCCGTCGTTCCGGCTGCAATCACGATGTTGAAGGTGCCCTCCGGATCCTTCGACGCGCGCTCGGCCGCTTCGCTGAGGCTCTCCACGAAGCGCCCGGCGCCGCGGTCGGGAGCGAGTCGATCGACACCCTTGAGCAGTTCTTCACGGTTCTTGGTATTCCTGACGAGGAACCGCGGCTGCGGGGAGGTGGTAACGAGCGTAATCTCCATGTCGGGCGGCAGCGCTTCGACGAGCCCCCGAACGCCGGCACGCAGCTGGGTGATGCTCTCGGCGGGAAGTCCGAGTCCGGTGTCGACGAGGAGCTGCACCTTCACTGTCCGCTTGACGGATTCAACCTTGAGGACCTTGAGCGTGACGCCGTCTTCGGTGGCGCGGACATCGGCGGGATTCAGCGCCTCGACCGCAACACCTGTCGCCGGATCGGTGACTGTGGCCAGGAAAGACAGCTGCTGCTGTGCTCCCAGACCCGCGACCGCGGCGCAGATGAACAGACAGACCGGGGCAAGCGGCTTAAACGGCATACAACGCTCCTCGATGTCAGGCAGGCTGGGTCGCATCTTAGACCACGGGGCACGATGGCTTTGAGACGATCAATATCTATTCCGAGTTTCCCGGTTCTGGGTTCCCGGTTCCTATTCGCAGACCGAAACGGGTGGCTGTTTCAACATGTATGAT
>DASTDQ010000293.1:0-4469 GCA_035710305.1 Vicinamibacterales bacterium
GCCACACGCGATCGACGTCCTGCCACCGCTCAGGCGTCATCGCGCGTCTCGCCCCCCTGCTGTGACAGCGCTCTGAACAGCCACGCGCGCGCGGCCTGCCAGTCGCGCTCCACGGTCTTGGCGGAGACCTGCAACACGTGCCCCGTTTCCTCGAGCGAGAGGCCCCCGAAGAATCGCAACTCCGCGATGCGGCTCTTGCGCGGATCGAAGGCTGCCAACCGATCGAGCGCGGCGTCGAGGTCCAGCACGTCCACGCCGGGGGCCGGCGCCGGGATCCCGGCTGCGTCCTCGAGCGAAACGTGCGCTCCGCCTCCTCCACGCTTGCCGGCGTGGCGGGCGCGCGCCCGGTCCACGAGGATCCGTCGCATCATCTGCGACGCGACAGCGAGGAACTGCGCGCGGTTCTGCCAGTCCGTTCGATGCTGGCCCACCAGACGGATGTAGGCTTCGTGGACGAGCGCGGTGGGCTGAAGCGTGTGGCCCGGGCGCTCCCGGCGGAGCTGCGCGGCGGCACGGCGGCGTAACTCCCCGTACACGAGCGAAAGGGCGCGTTCGCGGGCGTCGGAATCCCCTGCGGCCCAGGCGTGCAGCAGCAGCGTGACGTCGTGGGGGGTGGAGGAAGTCAGCAGGTGCCGTCCGGGGCGATTCTGCTGAGCCGGCCCTGGAGAGTCAAGATGCCACCGATCCATCGTGCATGCGCGGCCGGGCCGTATACTGATGCCGCTTGCGAGGAGATTCGCCCATGCGGCACTCAACCCCAGTAAAGCCACGCCGTCTCGCCTGGTTCGCGCTTGCCGCCGGCGGCGCGGTCGTCATCCAACTTGCCGGCACGGCGCAACAGACGGTGCCTTTCAACAACGGGACGCCGGTGGCACCGGCCGGATTCGAGCCGCACGCGATCCCGGCCGAACCGATCGAATACGACACGGCCGAAGTCATGCGGATCCGCGTCGTCCCGGTGGCCCGCGGGCTCGTGAATCCGTGGAGCGTGACGTTCCTCCCAAGCACCTCGACTTCGCCCGGCGTGACGATGCTGGTGACCGAGAAGGAAGGGCGGGTGCGAGTCATTCGAAACGATGTGCTCGACCCGAAACCTGTTCCCGGCGCGCCGGTCGTTCGGGTTCAGGGCCGCTCGGGGCTCATGGACGTCGTGCTGCACCCGCAGTTCGCAAGCAATCGACTCGTCTACTTCTCGTATCTGAAGCCGGTTGGCGACGAGCGGCAGGCCGCATTGACGGTCGCTCGCGGGCGCTTCGACGGGTCGGCCATCTCCGAGCTCAAGGACATCTTCAGCTGCGGACCCGGAGTGGGTGGTCCGTCGCGGCTCGCCTGGGGGCGCGACGGCAAGCTCTACGTGACAACGCCAAGCGGCGGGACCGGCAGCGGCTCACAGGATCCGAACACGTACTCAGGCAAGGTGCTTCGCCTGAACGAGGATGGCACGGCGCCATCGGACAACCCGTTTATCGGTCGCGCCGGACACAAGCCCGAGGTCTACACCTTCGGGCACCGCAACTCGCTGGGACTCGCCGTTCATCCGGCGACCGGGGAGATGTGGCAGAACGAGATGGGGCCCAACGGCGGCGACGAGATCAACATCCTCAAGCCCGGCGCCAACTACGGCTGGCCGATCGTGAGCCTCGGCAGAACCTATTCGGGACCGTGGCAGTCGCCGACGTTCTCGAAGGAGGGCATCGAATCGCCGGTCGTGTACTGGATGCCGTCCATTTCCCTGTCCGGCATGGCCATCTATACGGGCAACAAGCTGCCGAAGTGGAAGGGCGATGTCTTTGTGGGCGGACAGCGGACCGGCGAAATCCCCGGTACCGGCCGCCTCGAGCGGATCCTCGTCAACGAGAAACTCGAAGAGCTCCGCCGCGAGTCGCTGCTCGTTCCGCTCGGGATGCGCATCCGCGACGTCCGGCAGGGCCCCGATGAACTGCTGTACGTGGTGGTCGATCACGACACGAATGGCGGCATCCTGCGGATCGAGCCGTCGGCGACACGCCAGATGCCAACGACCTACTCGGCGCGGCCGAAGTAGGCCTCTATCGCCAAAGCCGGAGTCGGACGACTACAATTGTCGGCCATGAAGAGCAGAATCCTGTTTGGTGTGATCGCAGCCGCCAGCCTGTCAGGCGTGGCCGACGCGCACTTCGTGCTCATCCAGCCGGCTGCTTCGCTGATTCAGAACCGGCTCGGCGATCCACAGAAGATTGGGCCGTGCGGTGGCGTGTCGGCGAATCCCGGACGTGGAACGCCGCCGAATCCAGGCGTGCCGAGCGGCGCCTTCACGAACGTGAAGGGTGGTACCGATCTCCCGCTGCTCGTCCACGAATCGATCTTCCATCCAGGGCACTATCGCGTGGCGCTGGCGAGAACGATGGCGCAGCTGCCGAAGGACCCCGAGGTGACGGTCGTGGAGACCGAGAAAGGGCCGCGGTCGAAGTCGGCGGTCATTCAGAATCCGCCCGCTCCGCCCGTCCTGCTGGACGGGATCTTCGCTCACACCGAGAAACCGGCCTCGCCGCAGACCTTCGATACCATGATTCCGATCCCGAACATCAACTGCCCGAGTTGCGTGCTGCAGGTGATCGAGTTCATGGCTGACCACCCCGGCATCGCCGTGGACGGCGGTCACAACTATCACCACTGCGCGATTCTCAACATCACCGCGGATCCGGACAAGCCGATCGACAAGCGGTGGTGAAGCGATCAGAGCGAGGCGCGTCGCCTCAGTCACGCCGATAGACGACTTCCCCGACCGATGCCCACTTCTCTGAAGGAGGCTCGTCCGGGCGGATTGCGCGTGCAGAGCGCTCGACGGTCAGCGTGTTCCCGGAGACGCGATAGATGTCGCGAAGGATTGTCTGGAATACCTCGTCACGACTCCGCGCTCGCTTCCGTACCGTCCTCACCACCAGGCTGCCGTCCGCGACCAGCGCCGTTGCCGTTCTCCCATCGCGGAGTTGGGTGTCGCTCCCATCGAGCTGGTACGCCTCGGCCGACAATCCGCCCTGTTGAATCGTGATCGCCGATGTGGAGACCCGGATGACCAGAGTCCTGGCAAATCCGCCCGGCATCGCGCCGGCCGCGCAGCCGGGGCAGGAGCCGAGCCAGCGTCCCTCGAGACCGGCGAGCCCTTGTGCTGCCGCCACGCATGGCGCCAAGACCACGAGAGCAGCGAGCACGATCGCCTTCATGGTTGCACCTCTCCGGGAAGTGTCACGAAAGGACGTTACCGCTTTATTACTGACCCTTAGTCCGGAGTGGGCGGCCGCACGCTGTCGATTACCAGGACCTCGACGGGCCCTTTCGTCGATTCGAGCTTCAATCCCAGTTCCTCCTGTAGCGCGGTGAACAGGCTCGGCGCGTCCGAGTCTGGCCCGGGCTCGGCGGCGTAGGTCAGCTCGAACGTCCAGTTGCCTGTGAGGCCGGTACGATCGACGACCGCTCGACCGACATTCTGCGACAGGCCGTTCGCAAACATCGAGAGCGGATAGCCGGCAAAGCGGATGCGTCCCTGCCCCCACGACTGCCCGCAGATGAACGGCGGAAAGCCGTCGGCGTCCGTCGCGGGCGGGGCCGCCTTCGCGCGCGCCGCCATCACCGCGCAGTCTTCAGGCGACGCCTTGAGCCCGCGACCCGGCTGTCCTCCCGGCTTTGCCATGGTCAGGGCGTAGATGTCGAGCTCACGCGTCTCGCGATGTGCGACCAGCCCGAAGCGATCGGCGAGCAACGTTCGCAGCGCGAGACGAATCGGATCGACGCCAGAGGTCACGATCGAAGGCGCATCGCCCTCCATCCTGGCGACGACGTCGTAGCGCTCGTCGGCAATCCATTCAGGCGCGCCAATCAGCTGATACCCCTGGAGCTGATAGGCGTACAGGATGAGGAACCGAAGCGGCGCGTTGACGGCGTTGAAGCGTCCACCCGGGGGGCGCGACACGCCCTGGAAGCCCTGTGGATTGTCCGGCCTGGCCGGCTTCACCGACGCGACCTCGAACGAGAACGACTGTTGTGACGCGAGGCTCGCGGCGGCGAGGACGGCGAGAATCAGATGTCGCATGGCTCTCAGAATGCCGGGTCCGGCTATAGCCGGACTCTACGTGAGTGAGTAGTCGCGCTGCGTGCGTGCGTACTCGATGAAGTAATCCAGCGACTCGACATTGGCCATCGCAGCGCGATTGGCGGCCTTCTCCACCGGAACCCCCATCAGGATGCGGCGCACCGGCACTTCCATCTTCTTGCCGGTGAGCGTATAGGGGATGGCGGTGACCTGAACGATCTTGTCCGGGACGTGGCGCGGCGAGTAGTCGCGCCGGATTCGGGCGCGGATCTCATCGCCGATGCTCTCGTCCAGCGTCACGTTGTTCCTGGTCTTGACGAACAGCGGCATGAAGAACCCGCCGCCGGGAAGATCCAGATTGACGATGAGCGAGTCTTCGACGGCCGGCACGCCGAGAAGC
>DASTDQ010000294.1:0-7721 GCA_035710305.1 Vicinamibacterales bacterium
GAGTCCGGCGGCGCGCCACGCGCGTTGACCGGTCCCGAGCCGTCCCGGCCTGGCGCGTTCCGGATCGAGGAGGCGCCGCCGGCGCCCGGCCGATATCGCTGGGCGCTCGTCCTCGAAGGAGCGGCCCTCTCCGATCGGCACGACCTCGGAGTCATTACCATCTTTGCCGACGAGGCCACCGCCAGAGCCGATGCGGAGAAACAGCCGGCCGAGGATCCGTCGGCCATTGCGTATCTGAAGGAGCCGCAGTGGACGAATCCGTTCGCGACGGCGGTGGTCCGGGAAGGCGAGGTGCGCACGTCGGTGCGCGCGCCGGCGACCATCCACCCGCTTCCGGGCGGCGAAGCGATCGTTGCCGCTCCCGCCTCCGGCCGCTTCCAGGCCGACACGCTGCTCTCGATCGGGGAGCGCGTCAGCCCGAATCAGATCCTCGGACGGCTCGAGCCACGTCTCGCCTCTGGCGCCGACCGCGCGACGCTGGACGCAGAGGCCGCCGAAGCGCGCGCAGGACTCGAGGCGGCTCGCGTCGAGCAGGGACGAGCCGAGCGGCTGCTGGCCGACCGCGCCGTGCCCGCGCGCCGCGTGGAGGATGCGCGCCGGGCGGTCGCCGTCGCCGAAGCGCGCCTGCGAGCCGCGGATGCCCGTCTCGCGCAGCGCGACGAAACACTCCGCACCGGCGGAGGCGCGGCGGCCGGGAACGCGTTCGCCCTCCGGGCCCCGATCGCCGGACGGCTCGCCGAAGTCTCGGCCACGCTCGGAGCGGCCTACGAAGAGGGCGCGCCGCTGTTCCGAATCGTGAGGACCGATCGCGTCGAGCTGGAGGTGCAGGTGCCGGCCGCCGACGTGGCCGCCGCCAGGCAGACGGCCGGACTCGCCCTGGAGATCCCGGGGCTCCCGGCGCCGCTGACGCTCGATCCGCAACACGTGCACGATGCGGGCGTGATCGATCCGCGAACCCGCGCACTGCCGCTGCAGATGGAAATCGCCAACCCCGGCGAACAGCTGCTCATCGGCCAGGTGGGCACGGCGGTGCTCTTCGGGCGCGAGCGGCGGCGAGTGCCCGTGGTGCCGGCTGCGGCTGTCCTGATGGAAGCCGGGCGGCCCTACGTGTTCGTGCAAACCGGGGGCGAGCGGTTCGCGCGGCGGTTCATCGAGATCGCGTCGCGCGACGGCGATCTCGTGGGCATCAGGAGCGGCGTCACGCCCGGCGAGCGCGTAGTCACGCGCGGCGCCTACGACGTTCAACTCGCCTCCGCGGCAAGAGGATTGCCCGCGGAAGGCCACGTGCACTGAAGGTCAGCATGAAACAGCTGATTCAATGGTCGATCGACCATCGCTGGATCGTCCTGGGGCTGTCGATCCTGCTCGCCGCCGCCGGCGCGTGGACCGCGTGGACGATGCCGGTCGACGTCTTCCCCGATCTGACGGCGCCGACGGTCACGATCCTGACCGAGGGGCGCGGCATGGCGCCGGAAGAGATGGAGACCCTCGTCACGTTTCCGATCGAAGCCGCCATCAACGGCGCCTCCGACGTCCGCCGCGTCCGATCCGCCACCGCCGTCGGCATCGCGGTCGTGTGGGTCGAGTTCGACTGGGGGACCGACATCTTCCGTGCACGGCAGGTCGTTGCCGAAAAGCTCGCGCTGGTTGGCGGAAGCCTTCCGCCGCAGGTCGAACCGCCGATCCTGGCGCCGATCTCGTCCATCATGGGCGAGATCCTCTTCTTCGCCATCTCGTCGAAGCAGGAGGATCCGCTGGCGCTTCGTACGATCGCCGACACGCTCGTGCGGCGGCGGCTCCTCGCGGTAGCCGGCGTCTCGCAAGTCACGTCGATCGGCGGCGCCGAGCGCCAGTACCAGGTGATCGCCCATCCGGATCAACTGCGCGCCAACGGCATCTCGCTCAGCGAGCTGCTCGACGGCGTGCGCGGGGCGAGCCAGAACACGTCCGCCGGCATCTACATGGAGGGGCCGCAGGAGTACGTGCTCCAGACGATCGGCCGCGTGCGCACGCCAGAGGAAATCGGGGACAGCGTCGTCGCGCTTCGCGGCGACCGGTCGGTGCTGATTCGCGATATTGCCGACGTCCGCGAAGGCGCCGCACTCAAGCGCGGCGAAGGCTCCCGGAACGGCGAGCCGGCCGTGATTGTCGGCGTGCAGAAGCAGCCCGACGCGAATACCGTGGAACTGACCGCGCGGCTCGATCGGGAGCTCGACTCGCTCCAGCGGGAGCTGCCGCCCGGGATGACGATCGATCGCCTGATCTTCCGCCAGTCGGACTTCATCGAGGTCGCCGTCGGCAACGTGATCGCCGCGCTGCGGGACGGCGGCCTGCTCGTCATCGCGATCGTCGTGCTCTTCCTCGCGAACATGCGGGCTGCGGCGATCACCCTGACGGCGATGCCGCTGTCGCTGGCTGCGGCGGTCCTGGTCCTGCGCTTCTTCGACGCGACGATCAACACCATGACGCTCGGGGGCATGGCGATCGCCATCGGCGCGCTCGTCGACGATGCCATCATCGACGTCGAGAACGTGGTCCGGCGCCTGCGCGAGAACGCCGCGAGGGCGCCTGCCGATCAGCGCCCCGCTGCGGATGTGGTGCGCGACGCCACGCTCGAGATCCGCACGTCGATCGTCTTCGCCACGATCATCATCGTGCTGGTCTTTCTGCCGGTGTTCGGTCTGTCGGGCGTCGAGGGACGGCTGCTTTCGCCGCTGGCCTTTGCCTACATCGTCGCGCTGCTGGCGTCGCTGGGCGTCGCGATCGTGGTCACGCCCGCGCTGAGCTGCGCCTTCCTGCCCGGTGCCCGATCGATCCTGCGAGGCCATGACGGCTGGCTGGCCCGGGTGCTCAAGGCCCGCTTCGCCCTGGCTCTGCCTCGCGCCCTCGATCACCCGCGGCTCGTGGCGGCCGCGTCGGTCGTGCTCCTGTTCGCGGCAGCGGCGGCCATGACCCGCATGGGGACGGCCTTCCTGCCGGAGTTCCATGAAGGGTCGCTCACGATTCAGGCCAATACCCTCCCGGGGACGTCCCTTGCCAAGTCCGACGAGATCGGACGCCGCATCGAGCAGATCCTGCTGGCGCAGCGCGAGGTCCGGGCGACCGCCCGCCGCACCGGACGGGCGGAATACGACGAGCACGTCCAGGGCGTAGAGGCCGCCGAGATCGACGTCGGTCTGCGGGAGGCCGAACGGCCGAGAGCCGAGCTGCTGGCGGAGCTCCGCCGAGGCTTCTCCACGCTGCCCGGGACCAACGTGACGATCGGCCAGCCGATCTCGCACCGGATCGATCACATGTTGTCGGGCACTCGCGCGAACATCGCCGTCAAGGTCTTCGGCGAGGATTTGCCCACGCTCCGCCGGCTGGGCGAACGCGTCCGCGACGTGATGACAGCGGTGCCCGGGGCGGTTGACGTGTCTCTCGAGCAGCAGACGGACGTGCCGTTCGTGCGCTTCGTGCTGAACCGGCCCGCCATCGCGCGCTACGGGCTGAGGGCGAGCGATGTCGCCGAGGCCGTCGAAACCGCCCTGGCCGGCGCCGTCGTGGGGCGGATCTTCGATCGCGCGACGGCCGTCGCCCTGGTCGTCAAGTTCAATCCGGCGTCACAGGCCGACTTCGATCGCCTGGCGGACCTGCCGATCGACACCCCCAATGGCGGTCCGGTCCCCATTCGGCTCCTGGCCGACGTGCGCCGCGAAACGGGTCCCAACATGGTGCTGCGGGAGAACGTGCAGCGTCGGATCGTCATCTCGTCGAATGTCGCCGGACGCGACCTCGGAAGCGTCGTCGACGACATGCGATCGGCGATCGGCCGTGACGTGCCCATGCCGCCCGGGTACCGTGTCGAGTACGGCGGACAGTTCGAAAGCCAGCAGAGCGCAGCCGAGCGCCTGCTCCTGCTCGGCGCGGCGGTCGTGGCCGGGCTGTTCATGCTGCTCGTCCTGGCGTTCGGGCGTCCACGGGATGCGCTGCTGGTCATGCTCAATCTGCCGCTCGCGCTGATCGGCGGCGTCGCGGGTGTCTACCTGGCGGGGGGCGTCCTGAGCGTGGCGTCGATGATCGGCTTCATCACGCTCTTCGGGATCGCCACGCGCAACGGCATCATGCTCGTCTCGCACATCCGACATCTGACGGAGCACGAAGGCGTGACCGATTTCCGCGAAGCGGTCGAGCGCGGCGCCCGCGAGCGCCTGATTCCGATCCTCATGACCGCGATGGCGGCCGGCCTGGCGCTGATCCCGTTGGCCCTGGGCGGCGGCAAAGCGGGGAGCGAGATTCAGACGCCGATGGCGATCGTCATTCTGTGCGGGTTGACGACGTCGACGCTGCTGAACATGGTGGTGGTGCCGACGATGTACCTGCGGTACGCGAGCGGGGGCTCGTGGCGTCGGGGGTGAGGCGGGCGCGGGTCAGTGCGAGGGGCCGACGGCCAGCCGGACCGTCGCGAGCAACAGGACGACACCGAGTACCCCTTTGATCACCTCACGACTGGCATAGGGCACGAGCGCCGCGCCGGCAAGCACGCCGACGGCGGATGCGATGCCCATGAGCAGCGCAAGCCTCATCGCGGGTCTTGGAATGCCGCCGGTTCTGTGATCCGTGAACGCGCCGGCCGCGACCGTGGGGATCGACACCGCGAGGCTGAGGGTGCCCGCCTCGACAATCGGCACGCCAAACAGGTACAGCAGCGCCGGAATGCGCATCTCGCCGCCGGCGACACCCAGCACACCGCTGACGAGCGCAATGGCAAAACCCATCGCAGCCGCCAGCGTCCAGCGCAGCATCCCGGTGGGCTCGAGCAGCACGTGCTCGACGTGTGCGATCGACTCGTACAGCATCCAGAGGCCCGCGACGATCAGGTACGCGCAGAAGACAACGCGGAGCGGGCGAACAGGCATCCTCTTGCGGCCCAACACGCCGGCCGCCGCGCCGGCGAGAGACACGACGCCCATGATGCCGACCAGTATCAGGTCGTCGCGCGTGAGCGGCTGCTGCCCCCATCTCCGAAGCACGCCCAACGCGACGGTGAAGAGGCCGACGACGAGATTCACGCCGCCCGCGAGCTTCAGCGGGAAGCCGAGCAGCGAGACGAGCACCGGGATCCGGAACTCGCCGCCCCCTACGCCGATGAAGCCGGCCGCAACTCCGGTGATGGCGCCGGACGTGGTCGCGATGATTCCCTGGCGGCCGGTCGAGTGTGGCATGCGTCGCGGAGGTCGAGCGTCGAATGGTATCCCGGTCCGGCTGAAGCCGGACACTACGTACGTCCGAAGTAGTGTCCGCCTTCAGGCGGACCCGGGACACTACGTTATGATCCGCACATGGCGCAGTGGCTCGTGAAAGAAGAACCCGAGCATTACGGGTACGACAAGCTCGAAAAAGACGGCAAGACGGTGTGGGCCGGCGTGAAGAATCCGCTCGCGCAGAAGCACCTGCGCGCCATCCGCAGCGGCGACCGGATCTTCTACTACCACACGGGCAAGGAAAAGGCGGTGGTCGCGATCGCCAGGGCCGCGAGCCACGCGTATCCGGATCCACGCGACCGATCGGAGAAGCTGTCGGTCGTGGACGTCGTCCCAGAAAAGAAGCTGACCCGACCGGTGACGCTCAAGGAAATCAAGGCGGACAAGGCGTTTGCCTCGTTTCCGCTCGTCCGCATGTCGAGGCTGTCGGTCATGCCGGTCACCGACGCGGAATGGGCGCGCATCGAGGCGATCAGTCGGTCGGACCGTTCGTGAAGTGCGGATCGATCCTGCTCGCGCTCGCGCTGGCGGCGTCGCCTGGACTGGCCTCGGCGCAGCAGCGCGCCATCCCCGACATCCTGATCTCCCGCCATCTCGCTGAAGCCGAGCGACTCGCCGTCGGCAGCACCGTCACGCTGGCAAGCGAGGTCGCCGGAACCCAGCCGCGCGAGTTCCGCGTGGCGGGCATCTACGAGCCTACGCCGGATCCCGAACGCCTGGGGGTCGCCCCGCTCGAGCTGCGGATGCACCTGCCGGACCTGCTCGACATGACGCGCCCGATCGACGTACCCGCCGGCGCCGAGTACGTGACGTCGATCAACGTCGCGCTGACCGACCCGGACGATGCCGCCGCGTTCGCGCGGGACGTCAACGTGCGCGTCCCCGGGATCGTCGCCAGGCCGGCGGGCGACGCGACCGGATCGGCGGGCACGTTCCGCGTGCTCGAGCGCTTCCATCTCGCGATCGCCGTCGTCACGATCGTCGCGGCGACGGTGTTCCTGCTGGCGCTCTCGATCATGCTCGTGGACGAGCGCCGCGAAACCGTGGGCGTGCTGCGCCTGATCGGCCTCCCCGTGCGCCGCGTGCTCCTGCAAATCCTGCTCGAGGGGCTGCTCATCGCCGCCGCGGGTGCGGCGTTCGGCCTGGTGCTGGCGGTGATCTCGCAGAAAGCGATCAACGACTTCTTCCAGTGGCGGTACGACACGGCGCTCGTCTTCGTCCGCGTGACGAAGGACGTGGCGCTCACCTGCATCACGATCGCGGTGCCGCTCGGGGCGTCGGCCACGGTCCTGGCGTCGTGGGCCTTGCTTCGCCGCAGCGGCCTGCGCCTGGCTCGACGATGAACGCGGTGGGGTTTGCGTGGCGCAGCCTCGTCCGGCAGCCGGCCCGCGCCGGGCTGGGCGTGCTGGGAGTGGCAGCCGTCGGGGCGCTGCTCTTCGACATGCTACTGCTGTCGCGCGGCCTCATCGTGTCGATGGAGGATCTGCTCGAGCGAGGCGGGTGGGACGTCCGCGTGAGCGCCGCGGACCTTCCGGGCAGCGGGCTCCGCCTGCCGAACGCGCGCGAGACGACGAGCGCGATCACGGCGCTGCCTGTCGTGCAGGCGGCGCTCATGATCCGCGGAGCGACCGCCCAGATCGACCACGCGTCCGGCCGTCCTCTCCGCGCGACGTTCCAGGGCGTTGCGGCGCACGGCTCCCCGCGCGGCGGGACGCGGCTCCGCGCGCCGTGGACGATCCTGCGCGGCCGGGATGCGGAACACCCCGGCGAGGTCGTCATCGACGAGGCGCTCGCCGCCGAAGGGTACGGCATCGGACGCGACGTCACCGTACGGGCGACGTGCGTGGCCGATCTCGAGTCGCTCCCGCCCACGCGCCTCGCCGTCGTCGGCATCGCCGAATTCCCGTTCGCCACCAATGCCCACACGATCGGGGGGACATTCGACGCGCTCGAAACGGCATGCGGCGGCAACATCGGAGACGAGGCCGATCTCATCCTGGTCAGATCGACGGGCGACGCGTCAGGCACCGCGGCGGCGATCCGCGCGGCGCGCCCGAACGTCAGGGCAGCCACCAACAGCGATGTCGTCGGCCGTCTCCAGCAGACAGGCTTCACCTACTTCCGCCAGATCTCGACGGTGCTCGCCACGGTCACCGTCGGGTTCGCCGTGCTCCTCATCACGGTGCTGCTGACGGTGTCGGTCAACCAGCGGATCGGCGAGATCGCGGCGCTCCGCGCGCTCGGCTTCTCGCGGGCACGCGTGGTCAAGGACGTCCTCTCGGAATCGGCGCTCATCGTCGGGATCGGCGGGCTGGCGTCGCTGCCGCTCGGGCTGCTGCTGGCCTCGCTGCTCGACCGCATCCTGAAGAGCCTGCCCGGCATTCCGGCGGCGCTGCACTTCTTCGTGTTCGAGCCGAGGACGCTGTGGATACACGTCGGCCTGCTCACCGCCACCGCGATCGTCGCCGCCGCGTACCC
>DASTDQ010000295.1:0-6687 GCA_035710305.1 Vicinamibacterales bacterium
GCGGTGCGTGATACGCAAGTTGGCAGAGCATGACGACGACCACGCTCGCGCGGACGCCGGCGGCATCGAGGCGCGGCTGCAGGTACCCGCGCCAGCCGATCTCCTCTCCCATCGCCGTGAACGTTCCGAAGATTCCGAGGATGGAGAGGTTGATCGCGAGGTTGGCCGCGATCTGCGGCCCGGTCGTCCACTTGCCGCCGCCCGGACTCCAGTGCGCGAACCCCCAGCTCCACGCGATCGCATAGCCGGCGCCATAGATCGCCAGCGGTATCGCGAGCGGCACGAGCACGACCTGCGCGCCGGTGACGCCCCAGCGCCGCAGCGTCAGCGTTGACGTAAAACCGCGATCGACGGTACGAGTCGCGACGAGGCGGCCGAGCGCGGGCGCCCACATCGCAATCGGGACAAGCGCCCCCCAGGCCGGAGAGGCGACGGTCCATCCCTTGACCGCGCAGAGGACGGCAATCGCCGTCGTCGTCCCCACGGCGACGCTCGAGAAGATGAGAAGAGGGCGCCAGGGAATCACACGCGAGCGATCATTCGCGTCGCAATGTTACTGTCAGACGGAGCTATTCACCGCGAAGAACCTGCGCCGGTTCTGCGAATGCCGCCCGCGCGGACGGCAGCAGCGCTGCGATGGAAGCGACGGCCAGTACGAGGGCGACGACGCCGGACAGCGTCAGCGGGTCGAGCGGCGACACTCCGAACAGCATTCCCGAGAGCGCGCGCGTGAACGCCGCCGACAGCAGCAACCCAAATACGCAGGCGGCGCCGATCACACGCAGGGCGTGGCTGCAGAACTGCCTGATGATGCCCAGGCGCGACGCTCCCAGCGCGAGCCGCAAGCCCGCTTCTCGCTGTCTCAGGCTGACGACGTAGCTCAGCGCGCCGTAGACGCCGAGGCACGCGAGCAGCAGCGCCGTGATCGCGAACAGGGACAGGAGGATCGTCCGGACCCGGGTCGGCGCATAGACGCCGCCAATCCGCTCGTCGAGGGGCATGACGTCGTAGACCGACCGCTGCGGGTCGACGTTCCGGAGCGTACGGCGGATGTCTTCGATGGGGACGCCTCGACGGGCTGCAGAGCGGGCGAGAAACCATGGAATCGGAGTCCCTGCACTGAAGCACTGGTAAACGGTCGGCACCGGGTCCCGATCGATGCCAATCTCTCGCGCGTCGCCAACGACGCCCGCAATTCGGTCCGGCGACGTTGCAGCCAGATGCAGGCCCACGGCCGCTCGACCGCGAATGTACCGCCCGGCGAACGCACGGTTCACCATGACCTCGGTGACGCCCCGCGCGTCCTCCGGCCGGCGACAGAGCTCGCCCTCCAGAATCGGGATCTGCATCGTGTCGAAGTAGCCGGGCGACACGACGCGTAATTCGGCACTTCTTGCTTTGCCGTCGTCACCAAGTTCGAGCACGTCGACTTCGGAGGCGACACCACCCGGCAGGCCCGGGAGGGCGAGTGTCGTCGCGGCTGCTTCGATCTGGGGCAGCGCAGCCAACTCGTCCAGAGTGCGATTGATGCGCTGGACGATGCGCGTGTAGTCGCGCTCCTCGCCGAAGCTGCCGGTGATCCTGAACGTCACCACGCCTGCGGCGTCGAAGCCGGCATCGACGCGCGACAGCCGGTCGAGGCTTCGAACGAGAAGCCCCGCGCCCGCCAGCAGCGTGACGGAGAGTGCGACCTGCACGCCCACGAGCCACCAGTGAAGCGGTTGACGAGGCGTGGCCCGCGCGTGCGTGCCGGTTCGAAGCGTGTGCAGCTTCGTGATCCGAAAGGCGGGCACCAGGCCAGAGAGCACCGCGACGGCGGTCGTGACGACGGCCAGGTATATCAAGACCGGCCCGCTCAGCGTCACGGTGTCGAGGCGCGGGAACGTCGGGGCCAGCGCCTTGAGCCCTGCCGCCATCGCCACGGCCAGTACCAGGCCGGCGGCGGCGCCCGCCACGGCCAGCACGGTCGACTCCGTCAGCAGGTGCAGCGCGAGGGTTCGCCGCGAGCTCCCGAGCGCCTGACGAATGGCCAGCTCCTGCTGTCGCTGCGCACCGCGCGTGAGCAGCAGCGCGGCGATGTTCGTGCACGCGATCAGCAGGAGCAGCGAAACCGATCCAAACAGCAGCCACAGCGAGGCGCGCACATCTCTGACGTAGACGTCCTTCAGCGGGGTCACGCGCGGTCGAAGGTCGCGGTCCGTCTCCGGGAACTGTCGCGCGAGTTGCGCCTGCACGCGCTCGAGGTCGGCCATCGCCTGTTCCAGCGACACGCCGCGCTCGAGTCGTCCCACGCCCTCATACCTGAACTGCCGTGACCGGGTCCACGGCGCATCCAAATACTGTGGCACCCACCAGTCCACGTCGGCGGGAAACGTGAATCCGGGAGGCAGCACGCCGACGATCGTGTAGGGGCGGTTCGCCATGCGGATCGCCCGTCCAAGGACCTGGCGATCGGCGCCGAGCCGATTGCGCCAGTACTGGTCGCTGATCAGCGCGACGTCCGGTCCTCCGAGGCGATGCTCGGCGTCGGTGAATCCGCGCCCGAGCGCCGGCGGAAGGCCGACGACCTCGAGAAACCCCGGCCCCACGGTCGCGCGCCGGACCGATTGCGGAGTCTCCCCGGTCGTATCCGAGACATCTTCCCAGACGAAGTGCGTAATGGCGACGAACGTCGAACTGAGGCGGCTCCATTCGTCGAGGCGAACCGCCGCCGTGTTGGTTTCGCTGGTTTCGCCCTGGGCTTCGGTCTGTTGCGTGAGCCGTACGAGGCGATCGGGATCCGGAAAGGGAAGCTCGCGCAGCAGGACGGCGTCGATGACGGAGAAGACGGCGGTATTCGCCCCGATACCGACGGCCAGGGTCAGGACGACGGTCGCCGTGAACCCGGGCGTGCGAGCCAGCCCGCGGCAGGCATGGCGGACGCTGCGGAGCAGCGCGTCGAGCCACTCGGCGACGTCGACGTCGCGGGCCCGTTCCCGTTGCGCGAGCGGGTTGCCGAACTGGAGACGCGCGCGCCGCCGCGCCTCGTCCTCGCTGACACCTTGCCGCAACAGGTGCGCCGCGCGTTCGGCCACGTGGAAGGCGATCTCGCGATCGATGTCGCTCGAGAGTCTGCGGGTCCGAAACGTGTTCGACAGGCGCCGCAGCCAGGACATCATGGCTCCGTCACGCGTATCGAAGCACGCGAGCGACGCCTTCGGTGAGTTTCTCCCAGGTCTCCTCTTCGGCGGCGAGCTGCCTGCGCCCCCGGGCGGTGATCGCATAGAAGCGCGCCTCCCGGTTCGTGTCCGTCAGGCCCCACTCCGATCGCAGCCAGCCCTGCTGCTCCATCCGGTGGAGCGCCGGATAGAGCGAGCCTTCCTCGACGCGGAGGAGATCGTGGGAGATCTGCTGGATGTGCGTCGTAATCGCGTAGCCGTGCATCCGGCTGGTCGAGGCGAGCGTCTTGAGCACGAGGAGGGCGAGAGTGCCCTGGAGGACGTCGTTCCTGCGCTGAGGCATAGGATACTAGGTGTATATACCTAGTATCCTATGTATGTGTCAAGCCGGCGGCGCCGGCGCCGTCGGCGAAGGTGCCGCGAGCGTGACGAGGGTGGCTTACTCGTCGGGCGAGCGGAAGCGGACCGTGTGCCCGTCGGCGTAGGTAATCGCCGACAGAAGTCCGACCGGGCTCTTGCCGTCGATCGCCGGCACGATCGTGACGGTGATTTCGTCCCCGGGCTTGAGGGCGTTGGGCCCCTCCTTCAGTCCGAGCCTCGCAATCTGCCCGACGCTGCCGCCGAGGAACGTCCACTCCGTGACCGAGCCGTCCTTGTTCTTGACGTCGATCTTCATCGTCGAGTGCGGATTCACGAGCCGGAACGCCTTGAACGCCCCGGTGACCTTCGCTTCCTTGCCGAGCGCGTAGACGCCGGCCAGGGAGTGATGCGCCTGCACCAGCGAGGCGCTGGCCAGGACGAACGCGGACAAGACGGCGAGTCGCAGAGTCCATTTGGTCATGTGTCTCTCTCCAACAGGTCCGGCCAGGGCCGGACACGACCTCCGATCCGGCTGCAGCCGGACACTACGCTTAATGTCGGATCTGTGATGCGGCCGCTTCGGTTTCGAAGTCCGTCTCGCAGTTGCCGCGTTCCGGGATGAGGCTCGCGCCCGTGCCCGTCTGCCGCCGCAGCGCCCGTGTCGGGAACACCAGAGGCTCCACGAGCACCTCCGGATCTTCGAGCGTCAGATCGTAGAGGATGACATCGCCCTCGCGCCTGAGTTTCTCCACGATGTGCATCTTGTCGGAATGGAAGAACCCTCCACGCCCGATCCAGGTCGTGTCCACGAAGCCGATGGAGTCGAGCACGAGCGTGTCGCCCTCCCAGCGCCCGACGGTGTCGCCGAAGTACCTGTTCGCGTACCTGGCGTCTGGTCCGTGCTCCCGGCCGTCAATCGGGATCACGCGGAACTCCGGGAAGCCGCCACCCGCATCGGGAAACTGTCCGTAGAGGAACGTGATGTCGTTTTCCGTCTGGAAGATGCGCCGCGGCGGGCCCTGACGCGGAAGCCCCATCGGCTGGCACGTCATCACGGGATCGTACTTGTTCGTCCACATGTCGAGCTCGATGACCTTGTCCCAGTGCTCCACCTTGTACAGCGGGCGAGTCAACTGGCCGAAGCGCGACGGCGAGTAGAGCGCGAAGTCCTCCGTCTGGTTGGTCTGTCGCAGGCAAGCCACCTGCGAGGGGCCGCATCGCCGGCTGCCGTAGTTGCCAATCCAGTCGTTGAACTGCCAGACGCCGGTCAGGTCCGGAACCTTGCCGAGACGCGGCGTCGGCGCCGTCCTGTTGGCGGCCGGCTCGTTCTTCGCCCACACGATCGTGGGAGCTTTCTCGGCGACGTTCATCGCCTTCTGCACGCTGGGCGGCACGGGCACGACCACATACACATTGCCCGTCTCGGTCTCCCGCGTCGTGATGTCGCGAACCACGGCGCCGTTCTTCCGCTCGACCAATCGGCCGGCGTAGAACACCTCGATCTTGTGCAGCGGGTTGTTCCAGTCCTGATAGTCGCTGTAGGTGAACTCGGTGGTGTTCCCTCCGTGTGTGACGACGACTTTCTCGACCAGATACTTCGCGTCGAGCGTCGCGGTGCCGGTGGCGCCGGCAACGCCGGGAATCGGGAAGGTGAAGACGGCCTTGCCCGCGGCGTCAAAGGAGAGGGTCGTGTTGCCGGCCTTCATCACGCCGTCCGGGATGACGGTGCTCGGATTGGCGCCAAGCCTCCACTCGGTCATCGCCCCCGCCAGCGCCGACTTCGCCGCGCCCTGCGGATTGGCCCAGATGCGAATCAGCCGCTCCTGCACGGCAGCCGGCGTCGCAGTGGCCTTGCCCTTGTGCCCGCCGATCTCGGCCCCCCGCGTGTCCTCGTTCCACGCGTAGTGCCAGCTCACCACTTCGATGTTCGACACTGCCTGCTTGTTCGGACGCGTGCAGGTGTAGTCAACGCGCTGACTGAACGTCTGGTAGTTCGTGCTCTCGCGAAGCCTCGAGATCGTGCACGGCTGGCCGTCCACCTGAATGGTGCCGCCCTTGGCCTGGTACTCGAGAGTCGCGACCATGTCGCGCTCGTCGGCGCCCTTCAACATGCCCTGGTGCCACATCCAGTTGAAGAGCACGGCCCGCAGATCCTTCGCGCCTGCGGCGGGCGTGTAGGGTGCGCCGCCGCCGCGACCGCCACCGCCGCCGGCGCCGCCGCGACCCTGCGCACCAGCGCCGCCGGCTGGCGCCTGCGGAGCCTGCGCGGCGGCTGCCATCGGCACGCCGATCGCCAGGGCGGCTACGAGCGCGACCTGCATCCAATGAATCCGTCGACCAAAGTTCATGATGGTCCTCCCCGTATCTATACAGTGGCGCCCGGCCGGGTATTTCGGGTGAGAATGCCCCTCCTGGGGGGCAACGTCAAGACGAATGATCTTGCGTGTTGGCCCCCTGCCCCCTGCCCCCTGCCCCCTGCCCCCTGCCTGTTCACTCCGCCGGCTCGATCCGCAGCATCACGGCGTCTGCCTCGTCGGTGAGCAGGTAGAGCAGGCCGTCCCGCCCCTGCTTCACGTCGCGAATCCGCCGTCGCAGGTCGCCGAGCAGCGTTTCCCGGCGCAGTTCCTCCAGGTTCTTGTTGATCAGGATGCGGTCGAGCCGTCCCGTGCCGGGAATCTCGCCGTAGCGCATGCCGCTGACGAAGACGTCACCCTTCCACTTGGGCAGCTTGTCACCTGTGTAGAACGTGAGGCTGGACGATGCGATCGAGGGCACCCACAAGACGACCGCATCGCGGAAGCCTTCCTTCGAGAACGGTCCTTGCCACGGGCCGGCGTAGGTGCGCCCGAGACTGACGATCGGCCAGCCATAGTTGGCCCCTGGCACGAGGATGTTGATCTCGTCTCCTCCGTTCGGCCCCATCTCGAGCTGCCAGATGGCGCCCGTGCCAGGATGCTTCGCCATGCGCAGCGTGTTGCGGTGGCCCATGGTGAAGACTTCGGGCCTCGCGTCTGTGCGCCCGACGAAAGGATTGTCGGGCGGCACGGCGCCGGTATCGGTGAGCCGCAGGATTTTGCCGCCGATGGTGTTGGGATTCTGCGTCGCGGGCTGGCCGCCCCGGCCGCCTCCCCCTCCGCCCCCGGAAGAGATGTACAGCATGCCGTCGCCG
>DASTDQ010000296.1:0-2048 GCA_035710305.1 Vicinamibacterales bacterium
TGTTGACGGTGGGATCCTCGCCGAACTGGTCGTCGCCGACCGGCGCCGCGGCGATGGCGTCGCGCATGCCGGCACTCGGGCGCGTGACCGTGTCGGAACGGAGGTCAGCGAGCGTCACGCGTCCCGATCATATGACGACGCGGCAAGCCGCCGGTATTGACTTCGACCGGCCCGGCCCCCATAGTCTCGGCAACCGGGATCTCGAGACGCTCTTCCGCGGAGGAACGCCATGCGACGTCACGTGCTCGCGGCCTCTATCGTTACTTGCTGTGTGCTGCTCGCGGCGGCCGGGACTACGCTCGCTCATCATTCGTTTGCCGCGCAGTTCGACGCCAGCAAGCCCGTCACGCTGAATGGAACGATCACGAAAGTGGAGTGGACCAACCCCCACACCTACTTCTACATCGACGTCGCAGACGCCAAAGGGAAGGTCGTGAACTGGGCGGTCGAGGGAGGCGCACCCAATGTCCTTTACCGCGAAGGCTGGCGGCCGGACTCGCTGAAGATCGGCGACAGGGTCACGATCAGCGCCTCGCGAGCCAAGGATGGATCGAACACCGCGAACGCGACGTTGTTCATGCTGCCCGACGGCAGATGCCTCTTCGCGGGCACGTCGGGACCCGGCGGCGGCGCCACATCCAACTGCACCGCGGGACGGCGATGACGCGCGCCGTCGTTCTCGCCGCTCTCGTCGCGCTCTCGGCGCCGCTCGATGCGCAGTGGCACGGCTACCCGACGCCCGGCATTCCGCGAACGCCGGACGGCAAGCCGGACCTGTCGGCGCCGGCGCCACGCGCGGCCGACGGCCGCCCGGACCTGTCGGGCATCTGGATGGCGTCGCGCGCCGTGTTCGATCTCAGGCAGGCGCTCAAGCCGGGCGACGCAGTTCCGTTCACGATGGAGGGGCGCGCCGTATTCGAGGAGCGAAGGGCGACCAACTCGAAGGACGACCCGAGCGCCCGGTGTTTGCCGACGGGACTGCCCGTCCGCGCGCTCCTCCGGACACCGCTCAAGATCGTGCAGGCGCCGGCGCTGACGGTGATTCTCTACGAGTCGCGCACGACGTTCCGGCAGATCCTGACCGACGGCCGGCCGCTGCCGAAGGTCGTCGACTGGCCCGCGTGGCAGGGGTTTTCCGTCGGCGCATGGGAAGGCGACACGTTCGTCGTCCAATCGGCCGGCTTCAACGGGCGCGCCTGGCTCGACCAGGCAGGCTACCCCGCCACCGATGCCTTCCGGCTGACCGAGCGGTTCCGCAGGCGCGACTTCGGACACATCGACCTCGAGATGGTCATCGACGACCGTCGGATGTACACCAGGCCGTGGTCGGTTTTCACCGAGCTCGTCTACCAGGCCGACACCGAGCTGCTGGAGTTCATTTGCGAGGAGAACGAACGCGATGCCAAGCACATGGTCGGGAAGTAGCCGGCGCTCCTACTCCTTGCGGTAGACGGCAACGTTGTTCGTGAACGTCTCGCGGTCCCCTTGCCGGAACGCAATCGTCAGCGTCAAGCCGTCCTCGGAAATGACGCGCCGGGCCCGTCCGAAGACGCGGCCCGCATGTGAGAGGACGACTTCAGCCGTGCGCACGTCGATTCTCTTGAGCCTGATCGTGTCGTAGGCCTCGGTCCCCGTTACGGGGTATTCGTGATCGAAGTCTGCCCGGTACTCGATGACCTCTCTTCTGCCGTCAGCACGCTGCCGGCGAATCGTGCCTTTGACGCCGTCGCCGTCGCGAGCGTACGTCCGCGTCTCGGATCGCGGAGGCGGACCAGGCACGTACGTCGATTTGGCCAGGTCGAGCCGCCACGTGCCGAGCAGAAGGTCTTGCGACGGTTGGGTGGCCGTCTGTCCATGAAGGTTGGCCGCGACGAGGACGGCCACTGCACAGACGAGAGCCTGACGGGCGAGGAGACGAGCGGGGCCACGCATGGATGCCTCCCTGAAAGACCGGAGCCGTCGATGCGCCGCGGTGCGGTGTAGGGTAACTCAGACGGCCGGCCAGGGCCAGCGTCCATGCGGCAGCTCGAGCGCTGCGTAGAGATCCC